>NZ_JBCPDP010000004.1:0-243880 GCF_040915385.1 Coprococcus sp. RTP21204st1_G4_RTP21204_210225
CAGAAAGAAGGACCTTAGGGTTTATAATAAACCCTTGGTCCTTCTTTTTTTCGGGACTATGCTTTTTTCACAGCCCCATTTTTATGGTAAATTATCAAATTGTGATAATGGTTGGTTATGTATTACAGTAAGTACACTCCGCGGGATGCGGCTTCTTCGAGGACGTCGTCCGGCCAGATGGAGGACTGGACTTCTCCGATGTGGGCTTTGCGGAGATAGAACATACAGATTCGGGACTGTCCGATTCCGCCTCCGACTGTGTACGGAAGTTTTCCGTTCAGTAATGCTTTCTGGAAATCCATCTCGGCGCGTTCTTCGCAGCCGGCTTCCTTTAACTGACGGCGGAGTGCATCTTCATCGACACGGATACCCATGGAAGAAAGCTCCAGTGCGATATCGAGTACCGGATAGTAGACGATGATATCACCGTTCAGTTCCCAGTCATCGTAGTCCGGTGCACGTCCGTCATGACGCTGTCCGGAGGCAAGGGTCTTACCGATCTGTTTGATGAATACGGCACCTTTGGCTTTGGCAAAGTGGTATTCACGTTCCTTTGGTGTCTTGTCCGGATACATGGTTTCCAGTTCCTGGGATGTGATGAAGCTGATTTCATCCGGAAGGAATTCTTCAATATAATTGTAACGGCGTGCCATGTAGGCTTCGGTTTCTTTGAGTGCACTGTATACTTTTCCTACAGTGTATTCCAGTGTCTCCATGTTGCGTTCTTCTTTGGAAATTACTTTTTCCCAGTCCCACTGGTCAACATAGATGGAATGGATGTTGTCAGTATCTTCATCTCGGCGGATAGCGCTCATATCAGTATAAAGTCCTTCTCCTGAATGAAAGCCGTAGCGCTTTAAGGCGTAACGTTTCCATTTTGCAAGAGAGTGGACGATCTCAACTTCGCGGTCTTCCTGTTCTTTGATGCCAAATGCAACCGGGCGTTCTACTCCGTTCAGGTTATCGTTCAGTCCGGATTCCGGGCGGACGAAAAGAGGAGCGGATACACGCGTCAGATGCAGAGATTTGGCAAGTGCGCGTTCAAAGTGGTCTTTTACTTCTTTGATTGCCACTTCAGTCTCGCGGATCGTAAGTGGAGAATGGTAATTCTCCGGTATCTGCAAATTGTTCATGATGTTCTTCCTTTCTTACTACTCACTATGTCTAGTTTAGTGAATTGACGTGGTGTTGTCAATCATATTTTCTTAAGAAACAACTTATGATTTTTTTAGAGAATCTCCATAGTAAGGTCACAGAACACGGCTATACTCTTAAAATAAAACATTCATCATAAAAAAGAAAAAGTCATAAATCAGAAAATAAGAACATATATTAAAGATGTCGGGGAAATGCCGGATGAGGCTTATACCAGAAGGCAGACAGACGAAAAAACTGTAGACAGGAGGTAACAAGATATGCAGAAAGAGAAGAATATCAGCACACAGGAAGTCATTTCCATGGAAGAATATTTAAATAAGAGACAGAAGATCAGAGAACAGGAGAAAAAACGATTCGGTGGCAGATTCGGCGAAGAGAAAAGCCCTGCCTGGATGATGGCAGAGCTTTATGTATGAGATGTTAATATTCACTGTGAAAGTCGTCATCATTCCTGTGGATCAGACGATAAACCAGGATGTAGGCGTAACTCATAACCGGCACAAGAATCGTGCAGGCAACAGATGCTTTCAGAAGTCCTAATGATCTGGATTTGTCGATAAATGCAAATACCAGAGTGCTGACGTACATCAGGAACAGAAGAATTGCACAGATAAGAGCCGCAAAACGCTTGATTTTTTTCATAACAACCACCTTCGTACTGTACTTTATCTCTATTATATAGATAAAAAACAATTTCTACAAGAAAATGTTTTGCAAACAGTCGAAAAATGCTGTATGATATATGAAGTGATAAAGAACAAAAAGGAGAATTTACAGTATGAGTACATTATTAGAACAGTGGAGAGATACCGCTTACTCGAAAGAGATGGATAAAGCTTCTCTGCAGAAGTTCTGGGGAACCTATTTCCAGACTGAAAAAGAGATCTATGAAAAGCTGCTTGAGAATCCGGACGAAGAAGTAAAAGGAACTGTAAAGGAACTTGCTGAAAAATATGGCATTAATGTATTTACAATGACAGGATTCCTTGATGGAATCAATGACAGCCTGAAAGTGGCTAATCCAATTGAAACAATGGATGAGGACACTGAGGTAAGTCTTGCTTTTGATAAAGAACTGCTTTACAAGAACATGGTAGATGCAAAAGCTGACTGGCTGTATGAACTGCCACAGTGGGATAAGATTTTTACAGAAGAAAAGAAAAAAGTCCTTTACAAAGAACAGAAAAACGCACGTACAATCCACGTAGAAAAGAAAGTTTATCCAAACGATCCATGTCCGTGCGGAAGCGGTAAAAAATATAAAAAATGCTGTGGTAAGAACAAATAAGTTCTGATAGAAATTTTCAATACATTTTTTTGAACGTGTTGACAAATGAAAATCCCATGGTATAATGTTAGCAAATGCGATGAAGAGAAGAGTAGAACGCAGAAAAATCCCAGAGAGAGAGGTCTTAGGCTGAGAGCCTCTTATTACAGAAGCGTTTGAAGACCACCTCCGAGCGGCTGTAAAACAGTCCGGCTGGATACCGTTATCATCCACAAAGAGGTCCTGGAAATCAGGACAAGCGGGGTGGAACCGCGGGTATACAAAGTAACTCGTCCTCTGCAGCAGATAATCTGTTGCAGAGGTTTTTTATTTTAAAAGTTAAGTTGTCTGGAAAAGATGTACTAGAAAATTTGAAGGAGCATATTGCACAAAAGAAATTCAGCCAATTCACTTTTTGCGCAATGGAATTGGATGAAATTCTTTTGTGCAATATGCGGTCTTGAATTACAGACAGTAGCTTTTACAGAAAGGATGATCTAATGGAAAGTATTTACGATTGTTTTAAGCTGAACAATGATATGAAAATCCCATGCGTTGGTTTTGGAACTTACAAAGCAGCAGAAGGGAATAACGTAGAGGTTTTAAAGACTGCCATAGAAGCAGGATATCGCTATTTTGATACTGCATCCTTTTATCAGACCGAAGATTTTTTAGGGCAGGCGATCCGTGAAAGCAATCTTCCAAGAGAGGATTTTTTCCTTGTATCCAAGATGTGGAAAGATGAAATGGGATATCAGCAGACAAAGGATGCATTAGAAAAGAGTCTGAAAAGACTTGGTACCGATTATCTGGACATCTATCTGATCCACTGGCCAAGACCGTCGGCTGACTGTGAGAACTGGAAAGAACTGGATCTTGAGACCTGGAGGGCGATGGAAGAACTTCAGAAAGAAGGAAAAATCCGGGGACTTGGACTCAGCAATTTTCTTCCGCACCATATTAAGAACATTCTGGAGAATGGAACAGTAAAACCAGTTGTCAACCAGCTGGAACTGCATCCGGGTTATATGCAGCAGGCTGCTGTGCAGTATTGTAAAGAGCATGGTATTCAGATGCAGGCATGGAGCCCGATCGGAAGACGGCGGATTCTGGAAGATGGACTGATCCTTGAACTTGCCGGAAAGTATCAGGTTTCACCGGCGCAGCTATGTCTGAGATTCCTGCTTCAGAATGATATCATTCCGCTTCCGAAATCATCTTCGATGGAGCGGATGAAACAGAATATGGATCTGTTCCATTTTGAGATCAGCGAAGAGGATGTATCGAGACTGGCAACTATGCCACAGGCAGGATGGTCAGGAGAACATCCGGATCCGGAGCTTGCACAGAAAAATGTTGTATAATCAGAAATTATAAAATAAAGAGAGGAACAAAAAGACTATGAAAATCACATTAAAAGATGGATCAAGCAAAGAATATGCACAGAGCATGTCAGTAATTGATATTGCAAAAGATATCAGTGAAGGACTTGCAAGGGTTGCAACAGCAGGAGAAGTTGACGGAGAAGTTGTTGATTTAAGAACTGTGATCGACAAAGACTGTGAGCTGAACATTCTTACATTCAATGATGAAAAAGGAAAAGGTGCATTCCGTCACACAACATCTCACATTATGGCACAGGCAATCAAGAGACTGTATCCGGATACAAAACTTGCGATCGGACCTTCAATTGAAGACGGATTCTATTATGATATTGACCGTGAGACTCCGCTTGTAGCAGAAGACCTGGAAAAGATCGAAGCTGAGATGAAGAAAATCGTTAAAGAAGATCTTCCAATTAAACAGTATACAATGCCAAGAGCGGAAGCAATCGCATATTTTAAAGAAAAAGATGAACCATATAAAGTGGAACTGATCGAAGACCTTCCGGAAGATTCCGTAATCAGCTTCTATTCACAGGGAGAATTTACAGATCTTTGTGCAGGACCTCACCTGATGAGCACAAAACCGGTAAAAGCATTCAAACTTACAAGCCTTGCAGGAGCTTACTGGCGCGGAAGTGAAAAGAATAAGATGCTTCAGAGAGTTTATGGTACTTCCTATCCGAAGAAAGCAGAGCTTGAAGAATATCTGCATATGATGGAAGAAGCAAAGAAGCGTGATCATAGAAAACTTGGAAAAGAACTTGGACTTTTCATGATGAGAGAAGAAGGACCGGGATTTCCATTCTTCCTTCCAAAAGGAATGGAACTGAAGAACCAGCTGCTTGATTACTGGAGAGAGATCCACAAAAAAGCCGGCTATGTTGAAATTTCAACACCGATTATGTTGAGCCGCCATCTCTGGGAAACATCAGGCCACTGGGATCACTACAAAGACAATATGTATACAACTGTGATCGATGATGAAGATTTCGCTATCAAACCAATGAACTGCCCGGGAGGAATTCTTGTATATGAATCTGAACCACGTTCATACCGTGACCTTCCGCTTCGTATGGGAGAACTTGGACTGGTTCACCGTCATGAAAAATCAGGACAGCTTCATGGACTGATGCGTGTAAGATGCTTTACACAGGATGATGCACATATCTTCATGACACCAGAGCAGGTACGTGATGAGATCAAAGGCGTTGTAAAACTGATCAATGAAGTTTACAGTCTGTTTGGATTTAAATACCATGTGGAGCTTTCTACAAGACCGGAGGACAGCATGGGAAGTGATGAAGATTGGGATATGGCTACTGAAGCCCTTCGTGGCGCATTGGACGATCTGGGACTTCCATATGTAGTAAATGAAGGAGATGGAGCGTTCTACGGACCGAAGATCGACTTCCATCTGGAAGATTCTATCGGAAGAACATGGCAGTGTGGAACCATCCAGCTTGATTTCCAGCTTCCGCTCAGATTTAACCTTGAATACACAGGAGCAGATGGTGAGAAACATCGTCCGATCATGATCCACCGTGTAATCTTCGGATCGATCGAAAGATTTATCGGTATCCTGATCGAGCATTTTGCAGGGGCATTCCCGACATGGCTTGCACCGGTACAGGTTAAGGTGCTTCCGATTTCAGACAAATATATGGATTATGCACAGAAGGTTCTGGATGAACTGAACAATTCAGGTGTTCGTGCAGAAATTGATACACGTGCAGAGAAGATCGGATACAAGATACGTGAAGCACAGATGAAGAAGATCCCGTATATGCTGGTTGTCGGAGCAAAAGAAGAAGAGGACGGACTGGTATCTGTAAGAAGCCGTTTTGAAGGGGATGAAGGACAGAAGTCACTGACGGACTTCCTTGCAGCAATCAAGATGGAGATCCAGGCCAAAACAGCAAGGGAAGTAAAAAAAGAAGACGATAAATAGAGTTTTAAATAAAATCTGAATAAGAAATAAAACTTTCGGGCATAATGATACTGATTTTCAAAAAGGAGGTAACATTATGCCTGAATTAAAATGTACAGTACAGACATGTATGCACAACAAAGATTTTTATTGTGATCTGAACGCAATTACGGTGGGAGGAAAATCTGCACGGAAAGCTGCAGAGACAAGCTGTGACAGCTTTGAAGAAAGAAAAAGCGGCACCTACAGCAATGTGACTGGTGAGGCGGGTCCGACAAGCAAGATCGACTGCAAGGCCACGGAGTGCCAGTACAATAAGGAATGCCAGTGCCATGCAGGAAAGATCAGTGTGGAGGGCAGCAAGGCATGCAGCTGTGATGAGACGGAATGTGCAACTTTCAGTTGTGGATGTGCGTAGATGAAAGTGATGGGTGTGGGAGAGTTTCTCCTGCACCTGTTTGTTTGTGTGCAAGGAATGAGAGAAAAGGTGCGAAAAGGATGGTTGGGGAGGTTGACGGGGGTGTTAGAAAGAAGGTATAATAAAAATCGGACTTTTGAAGAAAGACAGGGAAATTAAATGGAAAAAAAAGACAATGTAGAGAAAGGGGTTTCGGGGAAGCCGGAAAAGAAGAAATCGGCAGCGTATTATGAAAAGCGTCCGGAATTTGGTAACAGAGGGCCGTCAAAGATTTTGCTGCATTTCAGGAAGGGGATTACCTTTTTCCTTGTTATTGCGGCTTGTGTAATCTTTTATTTTCTGTTACTCCGAATAGAGGATATATCAGTAGGTGTCAGTAAAGTAATTGATGTGTTAAAGCCGATCCTATACGGAATGGTGATCGCATATTTGCTGAATCCGATCGTAAAGCAGATTGACCGGTGGCTGATTCCACAATTAAAAAAGAAAATGTCTCAGGAAAAGGCAAAGAAGGTTTCGCGTAGTGTCGGTGTTTTTGCAGCGCTGGTTATGCTGCTTGCTTTGATCCTGGCACTGTGCAATATGCTGATTCCGGAACTTTATAAAAGTATCCGTGACATGGTTCAGACTCTGCCGGGACAGATCAGTGATATGGTTACGAAGATCATAAGTATCCAGAAAGATACCAGTCCTGCCGGAGTCATGGCACGTAACCTGTTAGAAAAGGGATCGGATGCATTACAGAACTGGATCAAACAGGATCTTTTAACCAAGGTTAATGAAGTGATGTCAAACCTGACGGTTGGGATCATCAATTTTGTCAGTGAGATCCTGAATTTTCTGATTGGTCTTATTGTATCAGTCTATATTCTGTTCAGTAAGGAAACATTTTCCGCACAGAGTAAAAAGATCGTCTATGCAGTGTTCCGTACAGATCATGCCAATATGATCCTGCATCTGACAAAGAAAAGCAATGAGATTTTTGGTGGATTTATTATTGGAAAGATTATTGATTCTATGATTATCGGAGTGCTTTGCTTCTTTGGACTTACGCTCCTGAAGATGCCGTACATACTTTTGATCAGTGTAATCGTTGGTGTGACCAATGTCATTCCTTTCTTCGGACCGTATATCGGTGCTATTCCGAGTGCCGTTCTGATTTTGCTGAATGATCCGATCAAGGGCTTGTATTTCCTGATCTTCATTCTTGTACTGCAGCAGCTTGATGGAAATGTGATCGGACCGAAGATTTTGGGCAATTCGACCGGATTATCTGCATTCTGGGTTGTATTTTCAATCCTGCTCGGAGGCGGTCTGTTTGGATTTGTAGGAATGATCATGGGCGTGCCTACATTTGCAGTAGTTTATTATATTATTACAATGCTGATCAATCATTTGCTGGAGAAGAAAAAGCTTCCGCTTCAGACTTCGGAGTATGGGGAAAAGAGTTATGTGGATGATAGCGGAAGATTTGTCAGAGAAAATCCGGAAGAAAATGATACAGCGGTAAAAAACGGGGAAAATAAAAAAGAGAGGAAGTAAGCAGAAATGCCAATTCGTGTACAGAATGACCTTCCGGTAAAAGAAATACTGGAAAAAGAAAATATATTTGTAATGGATGAGAACCGTGCGGTTCATCAGGACATTCGTCCGATCAAGATCGGACTTCTGAATCTTATGCCACTGAAAGAGGATACAGAACTTCAGCTTCTGCGCTCCCTTTCCAATACACCGCTGCAGGTTGACATTGTATTTTTGGCAGTGAAAAATCATGTTTCAAAGAATACTTCAGCGAATCACCTGAACCGGTTTTATGAGAATTTTGAAAATGTAAAAGATCAGAAATTTGACGGATTTATCATAACCGGAGCACCGGTAGAGCAGATGCCTTTTGAAGAGGTGGATTACTGGGAAGAGCTTGTAGAGATCATGGAGTGGACAAAGACGCATGTTACTTCAACGATCCATCTCTGCTGGGGAGCACAGGCAGCACTTTATTATCATTATGGGATTAATAAAGTACAGCTGGACAAAAAGCTTTTCGGTATCTTTGAACATAAGGTTATGAACCGTAAGATTCCTCTGGTACGTGGATTTGATGATGTATTTTATGCACCGCATTCGAGACATACAGATGTGCCGATTGAGAAGATCCGTGCAGATGAGAGACTGATGATTCTGGCAGAGTCGGAAAAGGCAGGAGCATACCTTATCATGGCACAGAATGGAAGACAGATTTTTGTGATGGGACATCCGGAGTACGACCGGGTGACACTGGATCAGGAGTATAAGCGGGATCTGAGCAAAGGACTTCCGATTGAAATGCCGGAGAATTATTATCCAGACAATGACAGCACACAGAAGCCACTTCTTACATGGAGAGCACATGGTAACTGTATGTATGCAAACTGGCTGAATTACTATGTTTACCAGGCAACCCCGTATGATATGGTGGGGACACCGGATTTTCATTAGGATTCAGATAGAATTTCATATACCGATATCCTGAAAGGCATATCAGAAAGTACTATGTTTCAGAAGAGAAATCCTTTGCTATAATAGGAAAGCAAAAATAAGCGGGAGGAAAAATATGTTATTGGAGCAGAAAACAACTGATTTTTTGGAACAGCTCTCATCGTCAGCACCGATTCCGGGAGGTGGCGGTGCATCGGCAGCAGTCGGAGCGTTCGCATCAGCTTTGGGACTTATGGTTACAAATCTGACTGTCGGAAAAAAGAAATATGCGGATGTTGAAGAGGAAATTCTAGAGATAAGAGAAAAACTTGAGCAGAAGAAGCAGGATCTGGTCCGGATGGTAGATGAAGATGCCGAGGCTTTTGAACCACTGGCAAAGGCTTACAGAATGCCAAAAGAGACAGAGGAAGAACAGGCAGAGAAGGAAAAAGTTATGGAGACCGCACTTAAAAATGCGGCAGAAGCACCACTGTGTATCATGAAAACAATTGTAGATACTATGGAGATGATCCGAGTGCTGGGGGAAAAAGGAAGCAGGCTTGCTGTCAGCGATGCAGGAGTTGCAATTCTCTTTGCACAGGCAGCCCTTGAAGGAGCTTCTCTTAATATTTTTATCAATACAAAGATGATGAAGGATCAGGAAGAAGCTGAAAGACTGAATTATCTGGCTGATCAACTGATTGCGACAGGCAAAGAATTGAAAGAGACAACTTATGATGCTGTACTTAAGGGTATCAGACCATAACAGATAAGACAGACAGGAGGAAGACATGAGCATACAGATGCGAGGGGCTGAAGTGGCAAAAGCCATGAAAGAAAAGCTGATCAGAGAAAGAGAAGAGTTGAATGCGGCGGGAGTAAATCCATGCCTTACGATCATTCGGGTAGGAGCGAAAGAAAATGATCTTGCCTACGAACGTGGAGCAAAAAAAAGAATGGAAATGATCGGAATCGAGTGCCGCATTGTAGAACTGCCAGAAGATATTTCACAGGAAGAATTTGAGGATGCTTTCTGTAAGATCAATAAAGATCCGGAGGTTCACGGGATTCTTTTGTTCCAGCCGCTTCCGGAGCAGCTCGATGTAGAGAAGATCAGACAGATGATCGACCCGGCAAAGGATATGGATGGAATGAGTCCTGTAAATCTTGCAAAAATATTCGAAGGTGACAGAACTGCTTATGCGCCTTGTACTTCTGAGGCAGTGATGCACATTATGAATCACTATGGAATTGAACTCCAGGGGAAAAGAGTGACCGTCATCGGAAGAAGCATGGTTGTTGGAAAACCGCTCTCCATGCTGATGCTTGGACAGAATGCAACTGTAACTATCTGCCATTCACGCACAAAAGATCTGGCGGACAGATGTCGCGAAGCAGAGATAATAGTAGCTGCGATCGGACGGGCAAAGCATATCACCGCCGATATGATCGCCGAAGGAGCGGTGGTAGCGGATGTCGGAATCAACGTACTGGAAGACGGAACCCTCTGTGGAGATGTGGACTACGAAAATGTCCGGGAAAAAGTATCCCATATCACACCGGTTCCGGGAGGAGTAGGAAACGTCACAACCTCTGTACTCGCCTCTCACGTGCTGCGTGCCGCCCGTATAGGTCAGAACGAACCCGGACAACGCAGAGGGTAACACCTCTTCTCTGTCGAACACAATACAAATGGGCGAAGAACAGTTACAACTGGTAACCCAGAGCGCCCGGGAAGAGAAAAAATCCTATAGATTCAAGTTGAATCTATAGGATTTTTTCTCCTCCGGCTCCGGGGTGGCATAGACTACATTTATTTTTCGCCCATCTCTGGTGGAATCTTTTCTAACAACTGTCGGATATTATCACGGATCAATCGTTTATAATTATCAGGAAGCGGTGTGATCATATCCAGGATCTCGGCATTGATCGGATCCTTTGAATGAATTGAATCATCCAGGTAGTCACAGATCAGATAATCAAATTTGACATCTAATGCTTCTGAAAAATTAAGCATGGTTGCAAAGGATGTTGCCTGGCTGCCATTTTCAATCCGGCTTATCGTTGTCTCATCAAGATTTAGTTTTTCTGCTAGTGCTGCCTGTGTAAGACCGGCTTTGTGACGTGCCTGCCGAACGCGTGTACCGAAATTCTTTTCCATGCTGTATCTCTCCTTCATAAAAGTAGTGTAGCATTTCAATTTGAAAAAAGAATGATATTATATGCAAGTTAACTTTACAAAAACGCCGTGATAGGATATGATTAAAAAAAGGGGGGAGAGAAATGGATTGGGAATCGTACAGAACAGATATTGAGGCGATAAAGCTTGCGGTGAATGAATGTGAAAGACTTGGAGTGGATAAAGAAGAACTCCTCATAATCAGTATTTACCGTTTGTATGAATTTTATAAAACAGAAGACGACAGAGTCTATCTTCTGGGGGCATTATTGCATCTTAAGGCTTATCTTGAGCTGGGGATGGAATATGAAAAGAACCGTAAGATTTTTTCGCTGATTTTAGATAATTACGGAGTATGTTATCAGGATATTTTTCAGGGAGCTGTGGAAACGGAGTAGAAAAATCTGAAAAATTCCAAAAATCAGGTTGACAAACAGAGAATAAAGAGGTAATATATTAACCATAAATTGTAAAACCGTTGAGAAAGAGGAGTAGGTTATCGAACGATATCACAGAGAGCAGCAGGCGGTGGGATTGCTGTATGGAGTTGATAATTGAATGGACTTTCGAGGGCAGCCTGAAATCAGATGATTGAGAGTATGGTTTGTCGGGAACCAAACCCGTTATCAATAAGGGATGTATGTTAGTACATAAAAGAGGACAGGAAACTGTTAAAGTTGAGTGGTACCGCGTTAGTAGAAGATATTAGTCGCCTCAATCCGTAGAAGGATTGGGGTGTTTTTTATTTACCAGGAAAACCTTTCCTGATAAATAAAAAGTCTCCGGCAGGATGTTACATATGTATTCCTGTTGTGGTACGGCGCGGAATCAAGAAACACCTTCTCTTGAAAGCTAACAAAGAAAATTATTTATCAAGAAGAGGAGAACAAAATTATGAAAAAGAGAACAATCGCAGTATTATTAACAATGGCAATGGCAGTAACAATGATGGTAGGATGTGGAAGCAAGTCGGATTCCAAGACAGCAGATGGAGAAAAGAGCTATACAATCGGTATTTCCCAGTTTGCAGAGCACGGATCTTTAGATAACTGCCGTGAAGGATTTTTAGAGGGACTGAAAGAAGAAGGTATCGAGGAAGGAAAGAATCTGAATGTTGAATACAAGAACTCGGCAGCAGATATGGGAACTGCATCACAGATCGCAAGCAGCTTTGTATCCGATAAAGTAGATCTGATCTGCGGAATCGCAACACCAAGTGCACAGACAGCATACAATGCTGCGATGGATACGGATATTTCGGTTATCTATACTGCAGTTACGGACCCGAAAGCAGCAGAGCTTGCAGATGATAAAGGGAACCCGGTTGGAGAAGTCACAGGAACCAGTGATAAACTTCCGATTGAAGCACAGCTGAAAATGATCCGTGAACTTCTTCCGGATGCAAAGAAGATTGGTATCCTCTATACAACAAGTGAGGCAAACAGCGTATCTGCAATTGCTGAATACAAAGAAAAAGTCGGTGACTATGGATTTGAACTTGTAGAAAAGGGAATTACAAATACATCAGAAATCGCACTTGCAACAGACGATCTTCTGTCACAGGTAGACTGCATCAGCAACCTGACAGATAACACGGTAGTAAGCTCACTTGCAACCATTCTGGATAAGGCAAATGCAGCAAATATCCCGGTATTCGGAAGTGAGATCGAACAGGTGAAGCTTGGATGCCTGGCAGCAGAAGGCCTTGATTATGTAGCACTTGGCAAACAGACAGGTAAGATGGCAGCAAAGGTTCTCAAAGGAGAAAAGAAAGCATCTGAAATGCCATTTGAGACGATCACAGAAGCAGGACTTTACCTGAATACAAAAGTAGCAGAAAATCTTGGAATCACAGTGGAAGACGATCTGAAAAACAGCGCAGTAGAGACATACGATTCTATCAGCGAAAACTAAATTTGAATTAGAAAAGTGAGGAGCAATGCAATGAGCTTTGCAGTATCGATTTTGGAGCAGGGACTGATTTACGGAATCCTTGCATTGGGAATTTATATAACATACAAAATTCTGGATTTTCCAGATCTGACCGTAGATGGCAGCTTTCCATTAGGAGCTGCCGTAACGGCGCTTATGATCACAAAAGGAGCGAACCCATATCTGACCCTTCCGGCTGCATTTGCAGCAGGTGTGGCAGCCGGTATTTGTACCGGACTGATCCATGTCAAATGCAAGGTAAGAGATCTGCTTTCAGGTATCATTATGATGACAGCGCTCTGGACGATCAACCTTCGTGTGGCAGGAACAGCCAATGTACCATTGTTTTCCCAGAAGACAATCTTTAAAAATGATACACTGGATAAGCTGCTTCCGTCAGGATTTTCCGCTTACTCTACATTGCTCATCATTCTGATCATTGCGTTAATTGTGAAAATCATTCTCGACCTTTACCTGAATACCAAGTCCGGATACCTGCTCCGTGCAGTCGGAGATAATGATAAACTGGTTACTGCAATGGCAAAGGATGAAGGAAATGTGAAAATCCTGGGACTTGCGATCGCAAACGGGCTGTGTTCGCTTGCGGGATGTATTTTCTGCCAGGAAGAACGTGTATTTGAAATTTCCAGTGGTACAGGGGCGATGGTAATCGGTCTTGCAAGTGTTATCATCGGAACCAGTATTTTCAAAAAAATCAGTTTTGTAAAAACAACGACAGCTGTATTGATCGGTTCTATCATTTACAAGGCCTGTGTGGCAATCGCACTGAAGAACTTCGAACCGCAGGATATGAAGCTGATCACAGCCGTACTATTCCTGGTAATTCTGGTGCTTAGTATGGAGAGAAAGAAGAAGGTGAAGAAGAATGCTGGAGCTTAGAAATATTCACAAATATTATAATCCGGGTACAGTCAATGAGATGTGTCTTTTTGAGGACTTCAATCTGACGATCAATCAGGGCGAATTTGTATCCGTAGTAGGAAGTAACGGTTCCGGTAAAACTTCGATGTTGAATATCATCTGCGGAAGTATTCCGGTAGAATCCGGACAGATCCTGATCGATGGAAAAGATATCACAAGGGTAAAAGAATACAAGAGAAACCAGAAGATCGGACGCGTGTACCAGAATCCATCTATGGGAACCTGTCCGTCCATGACGATCTTGGAAAATATGTCTCTTGCGGACAATAAAGGAAGGTTCTACGGACTTGGACGGGGAACGAATAAGGCACGTATTGATTATTACAGAGAACAGCTCGCCCAGCTTGGTCTTGGACTGGAAGATAAGCTTCATGTCAAAGTCGGATCACTTTCCGGAGGACAGCGCCAGGCGATGGCACTGCTGATGTCTACGATGACACCAATCGAGTTTTTGATCCTGGATGAGCATACTGCTGCGCTGGATCCAAAGACAGCAGAACTGATCATGGAGCTGACCGATAAGATTGTAAAAGAAAAAAATCTGACAACGGTTATGGTCACACACAATCTCCGCTATGCAGTAGAATACGGTAATCGTCTGATCATGATGCATCAGGGACATTGTGTGATGGATAAGGCAGGAAAAGATAAAGAGGATACCTCGATCGATGAAATCCTGACGATGTTCAATGAAATCAGTATTGAGTGTGGAAACTAAAAAATACAAGATTATGAATTAAAGAGATAAGCAGAAAAGGAAACAGTTTTGGCTTATCTCTTTTTGTGTCTCCAAAGGTTTTGGAAAAATTATTCGAGGATTTTCAAAATGAAAGGCTATTGTCTGAATACAGAAGGAGAAGCCTGTCCGGTATAAAATGTCAATGGATTTTCAGGAATATGCCTGTAGAAGATTTGGTTGTCTGGCTGCCGGAAAATTGGTTATTTTCACAGATTGACGCTCTCTCTGTGATAGTGCTAAAATAGAGGAAAACGGTCAAGATATAGTATGTCTTTTAAATAGAATACAATATATTGTAGTTATCAGAAAGGAGAAGAAGATGAGCTTAAACAATGTGAAAGTTGTAAAAAAAGATGGGACAAAAGAAGAATTTAACGTGCAAAAAGTCGTTGTGGCAGTCAATAAGTCTGCATATCGTGCACTGATCAAATTTTCACAGAAAGATATTGATTTTATCTGTCATTTTGTAGAAGAAAAGGTAGAAGAACTCGGAGTGCATGAGATCCAGATTCCGGAAATGCACAATATTGTAGAGGGAGCGCTTGAGAAAGTGAATCCGATCGTGGCAAAAAGTTACCGGGACTATCGGAATTACAAGCAGGATTTTGTGCAGATGCTTGACGAGGTTTATAAGAAAAGCCAGTCGATCATGTATATCGGGGACAAAGAGAACAGTAATACAGACAGTGCACTGGTATCGACCAAGCGAAGCCTGATCTTTAATGAGCTGAACAAAGAATTATATAAGAAATTTTTCCTGACGGTGGAAGAATTACAGGCAATCCGGGAAGGATATATTTATATCCATGATATGTCAGCCAGAAGAGATACGATGAATTGTTGTCTCTTTGATGTGAAAAGCGTACTGACCGGTGGATTTGAGATGGGAAATCTGTGGTACAATGAGCCAAAGACACTGGATACGGCATTTGATGTGATCGGAGATATCGTACTGAGTGCGGCAAGCCAGCAGTACGGAGGATTTACCGTGCCGAGCGTAGATGAGATCCTGGAGCCTTATGCGAAGCGTTCCCATGAAAATCATCTGAACAAATACAGAAGCCTTGGACTTTCGGAAGAAGTAGCACAGGAGATTGCCTGGAAGGATCTGGAAAAAGAGATGGAGCAGGGATTCCAGGGATGGGAGTATAAGTTCAACTCCGTATCCTCAAGCCGTGGAGACTATCCATTTATTACCATGACCAGCGGAACCGATATCAGCGAATACGGAAAGCTTGTCACAAAGACGATGCTGGAAGTAAGAGCAGGAGGACAGGGAAAGCCGGGACATAAAAAACCGGTACTTTTCCCGAAAATCGTGTTCCTTTATGATGAAAATTTACATGGACCTGGAAAGCCGGGAGAAGATCTTTTTGAAGCCGGAATTGAGTGCTCCAGAAAGACTATGTATCCGGACTGGCTCAGCCTTACCGGAAAAGGCTATGTGCCGAGTATTTACAAGCGCTACGGAAAGGTCATCAGTCCGATGGGATGCCGTGCATTTTTATCTCCATGGTATGAAAGAGGCGGTATGAATCCGGTGGACGAAAAGGATGAGCCGGTATTTGTCGGAAGGTTCAACATCGGTGCGGTCAGTCTCCATCTTCCGATGATCCTTGCCAAATCCAGACAGGAGAACCGGGATTTCTTTGAGGTACTGGATTATTACCTGGAACTGATTCGGAAGCTTCATATCCGTACTTACGAATACCTCGGAGAGCTGCGTGCTTCTACAAATCCGCTTGCCTACTGTGAGGGTGGTTTCTATGGCGGACATCTGAAGATCCATGACAAGATTAAACCGGTGCTGAAATCGGCAACCGCTTCCTTTGGAATTACGGCGCTCAATGAATTCCAGCAGCTTTATAATAAAAAGTCCCTGGTAGAGGATGGAGCATTTGCCATCAAGACCATGGAATATATCAACATGAAGGTCAATGAATTTAAAAAAGAAGACGGTTATCTGTATGCGATTTACGGAACACCGGCTGAGAATCTGTGTGGTGTGCAGGTACAGCAGTTCCGTAAGAAATATGGAATCGTGGAAAATGTATCGGACAGGGCGTATGTGAGCAACAGTTTTCACTGTCATGTAACCGAGGATATTACACCGATCGAAAAGCAGGATCTGGAAAACCGTTTCTGGGATCTGTGTAACGGTGGAAAGATCCAGTATGTAAAATACCCAATCAATTATAACAAAGAGGCTATCAAATCACTGGTACGCCGTGCAATGGATATGGGATTTTATGAGGGCATTAATCTTTCACTTGCCTACTGTGATGACTGTGGTCATGAAGAGCTGTCTATGGATGTGTGTCCGGTATGTGGAAGCAAGAATCTGACAAAGATTGACCGTATGAACGGATATCTGTCTTATTCGAGAGTCAAGGGAGATACCAGACTCAATGATGCCAAGATGGCAGAAATTGCGGAAAGGAAAAGTATGTAAATGCGTTACCATAATATAACAAAAGATGATATGCTCAATGGGGATGGTCTGCGGGTTGTCCTCTGGGTTGCAGGATGTGACCATTGCTGTAAGGAATGCCACAATCCGGTGACCTGGGATCCGAATGGTGGGCTTTTCTTCGATGAAAAGGCGAAGGCAGAGATTTTTGAAGAACTGGAGAAGGATTATATCAGTGGGATCACATTCAGTGGAGGCGACCCGCTACATTCGGCAAATGCCTATGAGGTCATGATGCTGGCAAAAGAGATTAAAGAAAAATTTCCGTCAAAGACGATCTGGCTTTACACCGGTTATGAATGGAAAGATATCAAGAATATGGATATTGTAAATTATCTGGACGTTCTGGTGGACGGAGAATTCGAGGTTGAGAAGAAAGAACTGGATCTGCACTGGAAAGGCAGCGCGAACCAGATGGTCATTAACGTACCGGAGACATTAGGAAAAGGAGAAATTGTATTACATGAAGAGAATTGCTAAATTTCACAAAGTAAGTCTGAAACAGTTTATGGAAGGATGGAAGGATACTTTTGGTGAGCAGTATACAGAGGATCAGATCAAGGCTTTATATGAAGAAGTCAAACTGCCGAAGCGTGCAACGGCAGGAAGTGCCGGATATGATTTTTATGCACCGGATGATTTTGTGATCGAGCCGGGAAAGACGATCAAGATCCCGACAGGGATCCGTGTGGAAATGGAAGAAAACTGGGTGCTCAAATGCTATCCGAGAAGCGGACTTGGATTCAAGTTCCGTCTGCAGCTGAATAATACGGTAGGAATTATTGACAGCGATTATTTCTATTCTGATAATGAAGGTCATATCTTTGCGAAACTGACGAATGATACCAATGAGAATAAAACGGTAGAGCTTGGAAAAGGGACAGGCTTTATGCAGGGGATTTTTGTTGAGTATGGAATTACTGTGGATGACGATGCGACAGCAGTCAGAAACGGGGGATTTGGAAGTACGACGAAGTAGGGGTGTAAAAAAGAGTGACTAAGGTATAGGTTGTGTTGGCGACCGGGATTAAAAAATGGTGTCCAATTCCATTGTGCAAGGGCATTACGATGAGCCTCTTAGGGCGGGAAGCGTGTTCAGCAAAGGCTTCCGCGCTTCCTGAGTCTCATCTCCATTGCACAATAAGTGAATTGAACACTATTTTTTTGATCCCGGTCGCCGGATTTACTGTATTAGAGAGGCGTTTTTTTACAAGGCTGGACTGATAACCGGTTGAGGAGATTTAGGTAGTGGTGGGAAGGGGTGTTGTGGAAAGGTGAAGGTTATGTAGGTGTAGCCTGCAATTTTGTTGCAGGCTACAGGGGATTAGTTTAATTTTACGTTCAGGTAACTACGGCCGGAGAGGGTTTTGTTGAAGGTGATACAGAGGATGACGATGAGGCAGCCTGTGAGGAATCCTGGGAGGTTGAAGATAGCGGTGAGGATGAGGAGCAGGAGGCGCATGAATTTTAATGCGTAGCCTAGTTCAAAGTTTGGCTGGGTGTAGTTGGCGATGGAAACGAATGCCATGTAGAGCATGATCTCGCTGTTGAACCAGCCGGATTCGACAGAAAATTCACCCATGACGATACCGGCGATGACGCTGAGTGGTGTGCTGAGCATGCTGGGGGTGTTGAGGGCGGCGAGGCGGAGTCCGTCGATGGCAAGCTCCAGGATCAGGATCTGGAAGATCAGGGGGATGTTGACCGTATCTTCGATCAGAACGAAGCGGAAGATCTCTGGTATCCATGCCGGGTTCTGCATAAAGAGCAGAAAGAGTGGAACCATGAAGACAGTGAGCAGTGTGATCAGTACACGGGATATTTTCAGGTAGATTCCGGTGATTGGCGGAAAGTAGTAATCATTTGCCTCTTCGATCATATCAAAGATGGAGGTTGGCAGGATCAGTGCAGATGGGGAGGTATCAGTAAGGAGGATCACTTTTCCTTCCATCAGGCAGGCGCAGGCTGTGTCTGGACGTTCGGTAAATTTATATTTTGGAAAGGGATTGTACCATTTGCGCTGAAAGAGAGATTCTGCAAGAGATTGCTGACTCATTTTCAGATCCTGGGATTTGCTTTCTTCCAGTTTGTTCTGGATCGTGGTCAGAAGTTCGCGGTCTACACGGTCGGACATATAGCAGAGAGCTACGTCGGTGCGTGTGGAAGTGCCGGCTTCATACATTTCCATGATCAGATGCGGATCGCGGATCCGGCGGCGCATCAAGGCAGTATTGAATACGATTGTTTCCACAAAGCCATCACGGGAACCGCGCAGGGATTTGTCTTTATCGGGTTCCTCGATGCTGCGGGACGGGTAAGTACGGCAGTCGATGGCAATAGCGGCTTCATAGCCGTCAATAAAAAGACAGGTGACACCGGACAGAAGATTTTTGAAAATGCTGTCAAAGTCACCGAGAATATCAACTTCCACATAGGGGATGCAGCTTGTAGAAAAGGAAGTTGCATCCTCTGGCATATCATCGGCGGAAATATTGAGGAAGGAGTCCATAAGTTTCAGCATGGTTTCATCCTTGGTGAAACCATCAATAAAATAAAAGGCACTATTTTGACCGCCGATGATCAGATTTCGTTCGATAATATCAAAGCTCTTTTTTACGGGAAGAGCCCGGTTCATATATTTTGTATTGTCGGTGAGAGAAGCACTGACAGTATGTTTTTCCATATTGAATCCTCCATTCAGAGATAATTTAAAGTTAAGAAAATCTGGAATCCCGGAAATATTTTACTGCCTGGATTCTGCATAGATTTAGCATTTCACAAAAAAAGGAAAATATACCGGATTATGACAAAAGTTATTAAGAAACTTAAGATTTTTTTAGCATGGGAAAAAGATTTTGCTATCTTGCGGAAAAGAGGGTATACTGTACATAATTATAAGTAATATATAAATCCCTAAAGGGATGAAGGAGGCACACTTATGAGTGAATATATGATCATGACAGACAGTACAGTAGATTTACCGAAGGAATACCTGACCGAGGAGCTTGGGGTTCCGTATATTCCTCTTACTTATCTGATCGATGGACAGTCTTATGAGGATATGATTGGACTTACCGGGGAAGAATTTTTTGCAAAAGTCAGGGCAGGGTCGATGCCGACTACTTCTCAGATCAATCCGGAGCAGGCAAGAGAAGCACTGGAACCGTATCTGAAAGAGGGAAAGGATATTTTATATATTGCTTTTTCGTCAGGACTTAGCGGAACTTATAACAGTATCCGGATGGCAGCAGAAGAATTGCAGGAAGAATATCCGGAGCGGAAGCTGATCGTGATTGATTCACTCTGCGCCTGCATGGGAGAGGGGCTTCTTGTGTACAAAGCTGTTCAGTTAAAGCGTGCAGGAAAGAGTCTGGAAGAAGTGGCTGCCTGGGTGGAGGAGAACAAGCTTCACATCATGCACAACGTTACGATTGATGATTTATTCCATTTACATAGAGGCGGAAGAGTATCAAAAGCTTCTGCTATTGTTGGAACGATGATCCAGATCAAGCCGATCATCCACATGGACGATCATGGTGAACTGAAGGTTATTGGAAAAGAACGTGGCAGAAAGAAAGCATTGACACACATCGTGGATATGGCAGTGAAGCAGTCCGAAGGTTGGGATAATGATATTGTGATGATCACACACGGTGACTGCAAAGAAGATGCGGAATTTGTGGCAAGACAGGTGGAGAAGAAGATGGGAGTCCACAATATTCTGATTAACTGCATTGGAACGGTGATTGGGTCACATACAGGTCCGGGGGTTGTGGCTGTGTTCTGTATGGGGAATAAGAGATAAGACTTTGTGAAGACGAGGCATACAAATGAAAGAATTACGGAGACAATTGAAAGAGCTACTGCAACAGGCGGGAGCAGATGTATTTGAAGGTCAGGTTTTTATGATAGAAGAGGACTAAGACCATTTTTGGTTGCTGAAAAAGATGTCCTTAATGTCGTTAAGAAGAAAGGGAGATAAGAAAAAACCAGAGCAGACCTGGCAATCCTATTGTTAAATAGGGAAAGCCAGGAATATCTCTGGTTTTATGTTTGTCAGAACAGAAATTTGTTTTCTCCATCTACTGCATGCTTAATGATATCCTGCTCTTTAGAGGTAAGATTAAATAATTTAAAAATCAATTGGTCAAGTTGCTCGTAGGCAATTTGTGCTCCCTCAGGAGGCAGTCCGTTAATTAGTGGTTCGACAGCTTGGATGATACTGTTTTGCATGTCGGCATTAACATCCAGAATCGGAATATTTTCAATATGAGAGCGCAATACCTTCACGGAGTGAAATTCCATTTTGTAAATAAACTGTGCAATTCTGGAATTAAGGATGGCAAGAATATATTTTATATGCAGTCCTTCAAGTTTGGGGATGACTAAGTTGCAGCTATTCAAAGAAAGTGTTTGTTTATCATCATAAGCAAAGACAAGCTGGCTGCTGATAAAACGATACAAAAGCTTTTCTGGCGCACGGTACATTTCTATAGGTGCTACCTGCTGAAAATTCTGTGGGTTAAACACGATATAGTTTGAGTTAGGATTAGTATGGTACTTACAGATATCGGAGCCTTTTAAAATAACTTCGTTATCTTTGTTTTTCACGGAAGAAATATATTTTTTATTATTTCCGGTTACGATTCCTAAAGCAAAATCGGCGTTTCCGGCAAGGAATTTTGTTTTAGGAATATGCCGAATTTTTTCAAGCAGCTGATATTCAGCATCCGTTGTATGAAAGCTGAAATATTCGGCTGAAATTTTACGGTTTGTCAGAATGGTTGTACAGTGACTACAGTCGGATACTTCCATTCCGACTGTCGAAAGTGGCTTTCCGGTGTGAATGAGCTGCAATATAATGCAGGGACACTGAACCTTATCAAAGGCATTTCCCAAAAAATTAAGATATCGGATGGAATTACTTTCCATAATGGCAGTACGGACCGGTGTATGTGCCTTTACATTAAGTATTGCCTCTGGAAGAATAAAAGAGAGTTGTCCGTTTATGGACAAATTACGTAGTGCTTTTTCAATAAACAAATCATAAGACTCTATATTTTTCCCGGAAGCAGTCCGATAGTTTTTGCGAAGCTTTTCCTTTTCCGACTCGGAAAATTCATATCCCCATGGCGGATTGCCGATGATATACTGATAAGAGGTTTTTGAATCGGATGCAAGATAATCGGCTTCGGTTATATGCTCGTACAGAGTTTTGACAGAAAGAATGTCATATTTTAAAACCATGTTCAACCGGGTGATTTTTACACTGATTGTATCGGTGTCATTGCCATAAATCTGGTCAAAACGAACATGTGCTGGAAGTTGCAATAAAAAATTTCCAGTTCCACAGCAGGGATCCAGAATTCTGGCATCTGATGCAATATCCAGCTTCTCAATCAGCTTTTTGACGATTTTGGTAGGCGTATAGTAGGAGCCGGTTGCCTTGCGGCTGTCGATATTTTTACAAGAAATGTAAATGAGACCAAGAATATCTTCAGCAGGTTCGTATACATAATCAAAATCAAAAAGCGGAGAATATTTTTCACAGAAAAGCAGAGCCTGCTCGGAATCTGCAATCAAAGCATAGATCAGTTCGTCGTATAGAGACAGGGTGATTTCTTTTTTTAAAAATCTGCTCAGCAACGCTTTTTCATGCTTGAAAGAAAGATCATATTTTTGGGCGAGCAAATGCAGGGCACAGTCAGCAATGAAATATTGAATCACATCCGATGAAAGAGCAATGGATTCATCGGTTACAATTCGGAGAATCTGCTGCAGTGGTTCGATATTCTGACAATTTTCAGAAATATAGGCGCTGTAAAGAGAATTTCCACAGACAAATTTCTTGTTACGTCTGCTTTTCAGCGATTGATTTTTGCCTGATTGCAGTTCGGCTTTCAACTTTTCGGTATATTGTTTTGTAAAATAAGGCTTTCTTTTATCCGTATATTCAGGAATAAGTTTGCCAAGCTTGATCCAGTTGCGCCCGGTTGCGGTCGAAATGGAAAGTATATCACATAATTCTTTTAAAGAGAGATAATCGGAATCTTTCGGGAAATTCGTCATTCGCTCATCGGAAGGTTTAGTGGCCGAGGCAGGGATCAACCAGATGCCGCTGACCATTTTGCAACCCTCAATCCGGTTGGTTTCGCAGAGTTTTTGTATGCGGCGTTCAGATAAATGGAATTTCTTCGAAGTTTCTTTTACAGAAATATAATCCATAGTCGTGCAGACTCCTTTTTTTGTATAATAATGATGTGAGTGTCAAAAGTAAATTTTGCCGCTCACTGGTGTAATCAGATTGCTCCATTGCGAAGCGATTCCCGCAATCCTTGAACACCTCAAACTCCCATAAAATGGCGTATTCATATCATTTTATTTCGTTTTCAGTGTTCGGCGTGTCAATAAGTATCAATTGCTTATTTGCGCGAGCACAAACGCAATTGATACTTTTGACACTTACATCATATAATAAAGATTATATACGGCAATACGAATGAAAACAATATTAATTTAAAGGATTCAAATTTGGACTGGACGATTGTTTGACTCATGCTGATTATTGGAAGGTGAATTGAGCGTTACTATCAATTTATATAGTTGAAAAAGGGAAATTCCTTTTCTGATAAGAAATTTTCCTAAGTAAATGTCATTTACTGTGAACAGTAACTAGTTTTGCTCTCATAACTTGAAATTCATTTGACAGTATGATTTATCCTGCTTATAATTATATACAGGCAATTTATAAATTCAAGTACTAACAAAAAAGACAGGTACTATCTAAGGAGAAAGCGTTATGATAAAGAACTATATCGAAAATGCAAATTTTGAAGATACAGGCTTTGCCTACACATTGTCCCTGATTTCCGGCAAACATAAGATGGTTATTCTATACTGTCTGATGGAGTTTGAAACGGTACGGTTCAATGAATTAAAACGGTATCTGAAAACTATTTCCGACAAAACACTCAGTACCAATCTCAAAGAGCTGGAGAAAGACCGACTGATTATCAGGACGGAATATCCGCAGATCCCGCCGAAGGTGGAGTACAGCCTTTCAGAAAGAGGGAAGTCATTGATGACTGTACTGGATCAACTTTGCATTTGGGGAGAAGAGAACAGATTGGTGAAATGATCAGTTCTTATTTTTTTATGTGAAAAGAAGGTGTTATTATGTGGATGATATTTGCTGTCTTATCAGCGGTATTTGCTGCGTTAACCTCAATTCTTGCCAAGATAGGTATAGAAGGAGTGAATTCCAACCTGGCAACTGCAATCCGAACCATTGTTGTAGTAATCATGGCATGGGGCATGGTCTTTCTTACTCATGCGCAGAATGGACTGGCAGAAATCAGTAAGAAAAGCTGGATTTTTTTAATCTTATCTGGATTAGCAACAGGAGCTTCGTGGCTGTGCTATTATAAAGCTTTACAAATGGGGGATGCATCAAAGGTTGTACCAATAGATAAACTGAGTGTGGTAATCACACTTATATTGGCATTTGTGTTTTTACATGAACAGTTTACTGCAAAATCACTCATTGGCTGTATTTTGATAGGAGCAGGTACATTGATAATGGTGTTATAAATTTTTAATTAAATCGGAAAGATTTGGTGAAATAAAAAGAGTATATAATTCGATGGTTGGAGGGGATATATGAACATTGTAATTATTAACGGAAGTGCCAGAAAAGGAAACACGCTGACCACAATTGATGCATTTATAAAAGGGGCATCAGAAAAGAATGAAATTGAAATCATTAAACCGGAAAATCATTGTACATCGTATGAGAGCGGTAGAAAATGCAGATGGAGTCAGCGGACTGGAAGCTGAATGCGAAATAGATTTACATTTTTATAATTCTTGCACCACCGGAGAAAAAAGGCTATACTCATATTATAGGCATAGAGGGAGGGCACATAA
This sequence comes from Coprococcus sp. RTP21204st1_G4_RTP21204_210225, assembly GCF_040915385.1. NCBI lineage: Bacteria > Bacillati > Bacillota > Clostridia > Lachnospirales > Lachnospiraceae > Coprococcus > Coprococcus sp. RTP21204st1_G4_RTP21204_210225. The sequence goes on from NZ_JBCPDP010000004.1 coordinate 24,798, forward strand.
AATGGGACAGTTTTTGAATAATAAAGAACCATATGATAAATACAGAACCGTCAAGAATGGGCCCTATTTTGTTGATAAGTCGGAGATACTTGAAGAATTGATTCCGGCATTGCAGCAGGAACAGCGCTTTTTCTGTATTACCCGTCCAAGGCGTTTTGGGAAGACGATTATGGCAAATATGATCGCGGCTTTTTTTGAAAATACAGAGGAAGAATCCTTATTTGATGATCTTTATATTTCAAGGTATAAGCACTATAAAGAACAGGCTGGCAGGCATGATGTGATCTATATTGATTTCAGTGAAATGCCGAGGGGATGCAGAAATTATCAGGAATATATCCTCAGAATCCAGGATGGTCTGATCCGGGATATTGAAGAAGCGTATCCAGAGCTTGAGATAAAATCTGATGCAGCAGTATGGGATATTTTATCGCATGTTTTTGACAAGACAGGAGATAAGTTTGTTTTTGTAATGGATGAATGGGATGCTGTTTTTCATATGTCTTTTATTACAGAGCGGGACAGAGAAAATTTTCTTCTTTTTCTGAAGCTTTTACTGAAAGGAAAAAGCTATGTAGAACTGGCATATATGACTGGTGTTCTTCCGATTGCAAAGTATTCGGATGGATCAGAATTGAATATGTTTCTGGAATATAATATGGCAACAAGAGTAAGGTTCAGTGAGTATTTTGGATTTTCAGATGAAGAAGTTGACGTGTTGTATGACCGTTATCTGAAAAATACGAAAAAACCACAGATTACCAGAGAAAGCCTGAGAGAGTGGTATGATGGATATCATACAGCCTCCGGAGAACGACTGTATAATCCACGTTCTGTAGTATGTGCGCTTACCGACAATCAATTATCGAATTACTGGGTAAGCTCTGGCAAATATGATTCGGTGTTTACTTATATCCGATATAATGTGGATCAGATTCAAAATGATCTGACACTGATGTTTGCGGGAGAAAAAATACCTTCCGGGATACAGGAGTATGCTGCGACAGCACAGGAATTAAAGACAAAAGAAGAGATTTATTCAGCAATGGTTGTGTATGGACTTCTGACATATGATAACGGGATGGTGTTTATCCCGAATAAGGAGCTTATGGGCAGTTATGCAGCAATGATGAAAAAAGAAGAATCTTTGGGATATGTGTATCGTTTGGCAAATGCGTCCTCGCAAATGTTGCAGGCGACTCTTGCGGGCGATACGGAAACAATGGCAAAGATTATTCAGTATGCACATAATACGGAAGTACCGATTTTATCGTACAATAATGAGACAGAATTATCAGCAATTATCAATCTTGTATATCTGGCTGCGAGAGACCAGTACAGAGTGGAGCGGGAAGATAAAGCGGGGAAAGGATATGTTGATTTTATTTTTTATCCAATCAGACATGATCAGGATTGTATGATACTGGAACTGAAAGTAGATCATAAGCCGGAAGAGGCAATTGCACAGATAAAAGAAAAAGAATATGCTTTGCGGTTTAAAGGAAAAACAGCAGAAAGAAAGGAATATACAGGACGCATTCTTGCTGTTGGAATCAGTTATAACAGCAAGACAAAGGAACATGAATGTAAGATTGAACAACTCTAAAAAAAGTGCAGTTTTATTACAGGATTCTAAAATCATTCATTCATCAGATTGCTATAATATTTCGTTTTGCTCGCTTATTTTATGGTATAGTGGCGGATATATGTACGGAATGAAGGAAATGGTTCATATGTCCAGAGTAGATATGTGTGGGAATGTTGCTGGAGGTTTGTGATATACTGAGGTTGGCTTCTTTAACTATAATTAGGAAAAGGATCAGGAGATAAATAAATATGAAAAAAGTTCTGATACTTGGGTGTCCTGGTGCGGGGAAAAGTACATTTGCAAGAAAACTCAGAGACAAAACAGGACTTCCATTGTATTATCTTGATATGATCTGGCATAAGCCGGACAGGACAACGATAACAAAGCAGGAATTTGATGCAAAATTATCTGAGATTATAAAGCAGGAAGAATGGATTATCGATGGTAATTATGGAAGAACACTTGAAATGCGTTTTAAAGAATGTGATACGGTATTCTTTTTAGATCTGCCAACAAATGTGTGTCTTGCGGGCGTAGAGGGGCGTATTGGAAGTGAAAGAGAAGATATGCCATGGCAGGAAGAAGAACTGTCAGCAGAATTCAGAAATTTTATTATCAATTTTTCAAGGGATGAAATCCCTGAGATTAATGAGATGCTAAGAAAATATAAGAATAAAAATATTATTATATTCAAATCGCGGGAAGAGATAGATGCATGGAAATGAGGAAGAGATAAATGATCCTACACACAGGAATGCGAACGGACATCCCGGCGTTCTATTCAGAATGGTTTCATAATCGAATAAAGTAAGGTTACGCGCTGACCCGCAACCCATATAATCCAAGTCAGGTAACAAGATACAGTCTGTCACCGGAAGTTGTGGATCTGCTTGCATTCTGCACAAAAATTGAAAAGATTTTCGTCTATAATTGAAGATATGAAAATATTTCTTTTAAAGAAAGTGCGAAGGAACAAGATGAGACAAGCTATGAGTGATATGTTGAAAATAATCCGCAGGAAGGAGATCTGGTAGGAGCCATTTATGAAGGAATCGCAGAATTCTTGAATGGACTGGATGATGCGGAGCGTGCAGAAGTTTTGTATGATGTTTATGCAGCAAATGTTTATCAGAATGGAAACGGAGAAGATGAACAGGGCAGAGTACTTCATACGATGTTTGATCAGGTGATTATTGAGAATGTTTCTTTTAAATAAACAGTAAGAAGGAATAAGAGAATCTGTGGGTTGAAAAACCTGCAGGTTCTTTTTGCGTGTAAAAAAGTTTCTGCTAAATAAAAGATACAATGAGCCAAAGACGCGTGCCCGGTACAAGAATGTGTCATTGTGCAACCATCATTCATTGCTGTATATAAAAATTTTAAAATCGAGAAAATTTCCCTTGCAATATACCCCAATGGGGTATATAATAGCCATCGTAGAGAGAAAAAATAAGAGGTGAGACGCATGGAAGAAAAGAAAGAATGTTGTCACTGTCATAAGACGAAAGAGCGTTCTGAAAAGGAATACAAGGACATGATCAACCGCCTGAGCCGGATCGAAGGGCAGGTCAGAGGTGTGAAGCGCATGGTAGAAGAAGATGCGTACTGTCCGGATATTCTGATTCAGGTATCGGCAATCAATGCGGCGCTCAACAGCTTCAATAAAGTCCTTTTGGCGAATCATATCCGTACCTGTGTGGCAGAGGATATCCGCGAGGGAAAAGATGAGACGATCGATGAGCTGGTTGTAACGCTTCAGAAACTGATGAAATAACAGGATTGTTATAGATTTTTATGCAACAGGCGCAGGAGGATCTTTACAATATAAAAAGGCAGATAAAGCCAAAGAGTGAGGTGGATTTTTGTGGAACAATATACAGTAACAGGAATGAGCTGTGCGGCGTGCAGCAGCAGAGTGGAAAAGGCAGTATCGAAGGTATCGGGAGTTACCAGCTGTTCGGTCAGTCTTCTGACGAATTCCATGGGAGTAGAAGGAACCGCATCCCAGTTGGAGATCATTGCGGCTGTTGAGGCAGCAGGATACGGTGCTTCGGTAAAAGGAGCAGATGCAGGAGCCAAAAAGGGCGCAGCAATGGATGAGGATGCCCTGAAAGACAGGGAGACACCGATTATGAAGCGTCGTCTGATCGCATCACTGTGTTTTCTGATTCCACTGATGTACATTTCCATGGGTCATATGATGTGGAACTGTCCACTGCCGGGATTTCTGGCTGGCAATCATGTAGCAATGGGACTGATCCAGCTGTTATTTACCGGAATTATCATGGTGATCAACCAGAAGTTCTTCATCAATGGATTTAAGGGACTCCTTCATGGTGCGCCGAACATGGATACCCTGGTTGCACTGGGATCAGGGGCATCCTTTGTATACAGCACCTATGCATTGTTTGCAATGACCGATGCACAGGTGAAGATGGATATGGAAGGCGTCATGTCTTATATGCATGAGTTCTATTTTGAATCAGCAGCCATGATCCTGACGCTTATCACAGTCGGAAAGATGCTGGAAGCGCATTCCAAAGGAAAGACAACAGATGCATTAAAGAGTCTGATGAAGCTGGCTCCGAAGACAGCTGTTGTCTTGAAAAATGGTGTGGAGACAGAGGTTTCCATCGACCAGGTGAAAAAAGGCGATATCTTTGTAGTAAGACCGGGGGAAAATATACCGGTAGACGGTATCGTGCTGGAAGGAACCAGTGCAGTCAATGAAGCAGCACTTACCGGAGAGAGTATTCCGGTTGACAAAGCAGAAGGTGACAAGGTATCTGCTGCAACCATGAATCAGTCCGGTTTCCTCAAATGCGAGGCAACCAGAGTTGGGGAAGATACCACACTTTCACAGATCATTCAGATGGTCAGTGATGCGGCGGCAACCAAAGCACCGATCGCAAAGATTGCAGACCGTGTATCCGGGATATTTGTGCCGGCGGTTATTACGATTGCAGTGATTACAATTATCGTATGGTTGATCGCAGGTCAGAGTGTTGGATTCGCACTGGCAAGAGGTATTTCCGTACTCGTTATCAGTTGCCCTTGTGCACTGGGACTTGCCACACCGGTTGCCATTATGGTTGGTAACGGAATGGGCGCAAAGAACGGAATCATGTTCAAGACGGCGGTATCTCTGGAAGAGACCGGTAAAATGCAGATCGTAGCTTTGGACAAGACTGGAACCATCACAAGCGGGGAACCGAAAGTAACGGATATGATACCGGCAGAGGGTATCTCGGAGGAAGGACTTTTGGGATTTGCTTATGCACTCGAAAGAAAGAGCGAGCACCCACTGGCACATGCAATTTTACAGGAAGCCCAAGAGCGCAGACTGGATGCGGAGGAAGTAGAAGACTTCCAGGCAGTACCTGGAAACGGACTTTCCGCAGTTCTTGCAGGAAAGACGATTTATGGTGGAAATAAGAAATTTATCCAGACAAAGACTTCTGTGGATGCAGGAATGCTGAAAAAGGCAGAAGATCTGGCGGCAGAAGGAAAGACACCTTTGTTCTTTACGAAAGAAGATCAGCTGATCGGAATCATTGCGGTAGCAGACGTCATCAAAGAGGACAGTCCAAAGGCAGTCAAAGAACTGCAGAATATGGGAATCCAAGTGGTAATGCTGACCGGCGACAATGAGAGAACCGCAAAAGCGATCGGACGTCAGGCGGGTGTAGATGAAGTCATCGCAGACGTTCTTCCGGACGGAAAAGAAGCCGTTATCCGGAAATTAAAGAAAAAAGGAAAAGTTGCCATGGTTGGTGACGGAATCAATGACGCGCCGGCACTTACCAGAGCCGATATGGGAATTGCGATTGGTGCAGGAACCGATATCGCGATCGACGCAGCAGACGTTGTTCTGATGAAAAGCCGTTTAAGTGATGTACCGGCAGCCATTCGTATGAGTAAAGCAACTTTAAGAAATATCCATGAGAACCTGTTCTGGGCATTCTTCTACAATGTGATCGGAATCCCGCTTGCAGCAGGTATCTGGTATCCAATCTTCGGATGGAAATTAAATCCGATGTTTGGCGCAGCAGCTATGAGTCTTTCAAGCTTCTGTGTCGTAACCAATGCACTTCGTCTGAACTGGTTTAAAATGTATGATGCCAGCAAAGATAAGAAGATAAAGTCAAAAGTCAAAGAAATAGAGGAGGAAAAGACAATGACAAAAACAATGAAAATCGAAGGTATGATGTGTGGACACTGTGAGGCAACCGTAAAGAAAACTCTGGAAGCAATCGAAGGAGTAGAGGCGGCAGAAGTAAGCCATGAAAATGGAACAGCGGTAGTAACACTTGCGGCAGAAGTAGCCGATGAGGTACTGAAAAAAGCTGTTGAAGACAAAGATTACAAAGTGACAGGGATTGAGTAGGTTTAAGTCCGAAAAATAAAGATTGTTAGAAATTAAGTGAAGATTGGCTGGTTCATAAAAAAATAAAAAAAGTGTTGACACCATATAAAATTTGTGGTAAATTATAACTTGCGTAAAGCGAACAACAAAGAAGAGTATCCACTCTCACCTTAGCGCAATCAGGCGACTAACGGTTTGATATTGAATTTATAATACCGGATATAAGTATTGTATGCAATAGATAGTGGATAGTCTGCAGCTATTCACTATTTTTTTATTTATTGGAGGTGCACAACAATTAGCGATTTAATGATTAACGAACAAATCCGCGACAGAGAGGTACGCGTGGTTAGCGAGAGTGGGGAACAGTTAGGAATAATGTCAGCAAGAGAGGCTATGAAGCTGGCACAGGAAGCGGAACTGGATCTGGTTAAAATCGCTCCGACAGCGAAACCGCCGGTTTGTAAGATTATCGATTATGGTAAGTACAGATACGAACAGGCAAGAAAAGAAAAAGAAGCAAAGAAAAAACAGAGAACTGTCGAGGTTAAGGAAGTGCGTCTTTCACCAAATATTGACACCAACGACCTGAACACGAAGATGAATAATGCTAGAAAATTTATCTCAAAAGGAAATAAAGTAAAGGTTACACTTCGTTTCCGTGGTAGAGAGATGGCTCATATGCAGCAGAGTAAACATATTCTTGACGATTTTGCTGAGAAGATGAAAGATGTTGCTGTCATTGAAAAGCCGGCAAAACTTGAAGGCAGAAGCCTGAGCATGGTTTTAACTGAAAAACGTTAAAAATAAATTATCTATATTAAGGAGGAAAACATCATGCCAAAAATTAAAACAAATAGAGCTGCTGCAAAGCGCTTCAAAACAACAGCTACAGGTAAACTTAAAAGAAACAAAGCTTACAAGAGCCATATCTTAACAAAGAAGTCTACTAAGAGAAAAAGAAATCTTAGACAGTCAACTATCACAGATTCTACAAATGTAAAGAACATGAAGAAAGTTTTACCATATCTCTAAGATTTGGCAGGAAAGATAGAAGGAGGATTAAGTAATGGCAAGAATTAAAGGCGGAATGAACGCTAAGAAGAAACACAATAGAACTTTAAAACTGGCTAAAGGATACAGAGGAGCTCGCTCTAAACAGTACAGAATTGCAAAACAGTCTGTAATGAGAGCCCTTACATCAGCATACGCAGGAAGAAAGCAGAAAAAACGTCAGATGCGTCAGCTTTGGATCGCTCGTATCAACGCAGCTGCAAGAATGAATGGTCTTTCTTACAGCAAGCTTATGCACGGACTTAAAGTTGCCGGTGTAGATATGAACAGAAAGATGCTCGCTGAAATGGCAGTTAATGATGCAGCTGGCTTCGCAGCTGTAGCTGAAGTTGCTAAAAAGGCACTTGCATAATTAAATCAGACGATTTCGTATAGAGTTTGAGAGAAGAGGGAAAACCTTGTGGAGAGAATCCGCAAGGTTTTTTTATGTGGATTGTTGTTATAACAACAGAATAGAATGCGGTTGTAAGCTAAAATAAGCTGGTAAAGTTAAAGGAATACAAATTTTTCGAATAGGAGGATATAAAGGAATATGATTCGTAGAATTATTCAGATAGATGAGGAGAAGTGTAATGGGTGTGGAGCTTGTGCAAAGGCCTGCCATGAGGGGGCTATTTCTATGGTAAATGGGAAAGCAAAGCTGATGAGAGATGATTATTGCGACGGACTGGGAGACTGTTTGCCGAATTGTCCGGTGGATGCCATTCATTTTGTAGAGCGTGAGGCGGCGGCTTATGATGCGGAGGCTGTGAAGCAGAATATGCTTAAAAAGCAGCAGGAAGAGGCTACAAAGCAGAATGCGGGAGAAGGACCTAAAGCACCGGTAAAATCATTTGCAGGGGGATGTCCTGGAACCCGCATGCGTATGATGAACAGAGAGGAGAGTATGCAGAATGCAGAGAGCGAAGAGGAAGGAAGGGAGACGGCGAAAAGCGTGAATAAGAGTATGCTTTCCCAGTGGCCGGTACAGATTAAGCTTGCACCGGTGAATGCACCATATTTTGACGGGGCGAAGCTTCTGGTCGCTGCAGATTGCAGTGCCTATGCTTATGGAGATTTTCACAATCGTTTTATCAAAGGGCATGTGACTTTGATTGGATGTCCAAAACTGGATAATGTGGATTATTCGGAGAAGCTGACGGAGATTATTAAGAACAATAATATTAAGAGTGTGACGATTGTGCGGATGGAAGTACCTTGTTGTGGCGGACTTGAGCTGGCGGCTAAGAAAGCTCTTCAGGAAAGCGGTAAATTTATTCCGTGGCAGGTCGTGACCTTATCGCTTGACGGACAGATCCTTGATGAATAGTATCAGTAAAGTAATTTCATTACGGAAAACAGCATATGAAATATGTTGCGGTAAATCTGTAGAGTCTGCAAAAGGGCAAAGAAAAAGGCTGAAAAGTTATAAACTTTTCGGCCTTTTTTGACGCATTTACTAATGTGTTCGTACATATTCTTTGATTGCGTTAAAGCTTTCTCTACTGATTACGTGCTCCATCTGGCAGGCATCATCTGTAGCGATTTCTTCTGGGACACCGAGTTCGATCAGCCATTTTGAAATAAATTCATGCCGTTCATAGATCATGTTCGCGATCTCTTTTCCTGAATCGGTAAGATAGATAAAACCTGCATCTGTTACGGTAATATGATTCTCCTGACGAAGTTTCTTCATGGCGATGCTGACGCTTGATTTTTTGAAACCAAGTTCGTTGGCAATATCTACGGAACGTACGACAGGTAATTTTTTACTTAACATCAATATTGCTTCAAGATAATTTTCGGAAGATTCATTTTTAGCCATTTATTCCGGTCACCTCACTATTTATTCTTATATCTAATAGGATACCATGGATTATATTTTTTTTCAAATAATATTGTTCTGTAAATGCTCTTTTTGTGCAAAAAGTAGAAGCTATAACTATTAGAAGTAAGTGATAAATGGCAAAAATGAGTAACAGAAAACAATGGTTTAATAAAACTTAAAAAAATACTTGACAACACACAAATGTTAGCATATACTAACGAATGAACAAAAGTTGGTAATGAAAAAAATTATCATTCAAAATTCCAAATACGCAAAAGAACAGGAGGTAGGGATTATGCCTTTAACGATGGCGAATATTGGTGAAGTAAATGAGATCAAGAGAATTGGTGGAAATGAAGAAACAAGGCGATTCCTTGCGAATCTCGGATTTGTAGCAGGTGCAGAAATTACAGTTGTTTCTGCAATCGGTGGTAATGTGATCGTGAACATCAAGGATTCACGTGTTGCGGTTAATTCTGATATGGCGCGGCATATCATGATCTAGCCTCTGGCTGGTCGATGGATCCGCTGCATATATATTCTGTATTACGAAGCTTAAAGGAAAGGAGATACGACAATGACTTTAGGTGATGCAAAGGTTGGAAGCACTGTTGTTGTGACCAAGATTGAAGGAGACGGAGCTTACAAACGCCGTATTATGGACATGGGCATAACAAAAGGAAGCGAGCTGTACATCAGAAAAGTTGCGCCTCTCGGTGATCCTGTTGAGATTACTGTAAGAGGATATGAACTTACAGTAAGAAAAGATGATGCACAGTGTGTGCAGGTAAAATAGCATATACATAATTATGCATGAGAGTAGTACAACAAGGAGGTAAAAAGGAATGGCAATTAAAATTGCACTTGCCGGAAACCCGAACTGCGGTAAAACTACCATGTTTAACGCGCTCACAGGAGCCAACCAGTATGTTGGTAACTGGCCAGGGGTTACTGTAGAGAAAAAAGAGGGTAAATTAAAAAGTAAGAAGACAAAGGAAGAAGTTATCGTAACTGACCTTCCGGGTATCTATTCAATGTCTCCATATACACTGGAAGAGGTCGTCAGCCGTGACTATGTGCTGAAAGAAAATCCGGATGTGATCATTGATCTGGTGGATGCAACCAATATTGAACGTAACCTGTATCTGACAACTCAGCTGATCGAGACAGGTGTTCCGGTTGTTATTGCACTGAACATGGCAGATCTTCTTGCGAAGAGAGGAATCAAGATTGATGTGAAGAGACTTTCAATGCTGCTTGACTGTCCGATTATCGAGACATCTGCGCTGAAAGGTGAAGGACTTGACAAACTGATCGATGAAGCAGTAAAAGTTGCTAAGAAGTCAGAAATCGATCTTCCGAAAGATATCTTCTCAGCAGAGCTGGAAGGTGCTGTAGCAGAAGTTAAGAGCGTTCTTCCGAGTTCTGTTTCAGAAGAGAAGAAGAGATGGTACGCTGTAAAATTCCTTGAGAACGACAGCAAGGTAGTAGAGAGCATGAAACTTTCCGGTGCGGCAGCCCAGACGGTGGAAGCACAGAGAAGAGCTCTTGAAAAGAAACATGACGATGATATGGAAAGTATTGTAACAGACGAACGTTACAAATTCATTCAGAAGATTGTTTCAACAACTGTTCAGAAGGGAAAAGAAAAACTTACAACTTCTGATAAGATCGACCGTATCGTTACGAACCGGTTCCTCGGAATCCCGATCTTTATGCTGGTAATGTGGATCGTATATTATGTTTCTGTAACGACAGTCGGTACCTTTGTAACAGATTGGACAAATGATGTATTTGTAGTAGCAATTCAGGATGCAGCAACAAGCGCACTTTCAGCGATCGGTGCCGGTGACATGGTTATGGGACTTGTTGTTGATGGTATCATCGGTGGTCTTGGAGCCGTTCTTGGTTTCGTTCCACAGATGGCGATTCTGTTCCTTTTCTTGTCTATCCTTGAAGACTGTGGATACATGGTTCGTATCGCATTCGTCATGGACCGTGTGTTCAGACATTTCGGACTTTCGGGAAAGAGCTTTATCCCGCTTCTGATTTCATCAGGCTGCGGTATTCCTGGAATCATGGCTTCTAAGACTATTGAACAGGACAATGACAGACGTCTTACAATTATGACAGCAACTTTTATCCCGTGTGGAGCTAAGCTTCCGGTTATCGCTCTGATGGGTGGTGTTATTTCCGGTGAAGTAGCAGGATATCAGGAAAGTTCATTTATCGCACCGCTTATGTATTTCATTGGAATCGTTGCAGTACTTGTAGCTGCGATCATCCTGAAAAAGACAAAACCGTTCTCAGGAAAACCGGCACCGTTCGTAATGGAACTTCCACAGTACCATATTCCACAGGCTAAGACAGTTCTCCTTCATGTATGGGAAAGACTGAAAGGCTTCATCATCAAAGCCGGAACAATCCTGTTCCTTGCCTGCGTTGTAATGTGGTTCCTTGGCGGATTCGGATTTGTAGACGGAAGCTTTGGCATGGTAGAAGACAGCGCAGACAGTCTTATGGCAATGATTGGTGGCGTGATCGCACCGCTCTTTGCACCACTTGGATTTGGCGAGTGGCAGCCGGTAGCAGCTTCTATCTCTGGATTTACAGCAAAAGAAGCAATTGTTTCAACAATGGGTGTACTTGCAAATGTATCTGGTGATACAGAAGATGCAGTCAACGTAGCAGCTGGTGTTGCATCTTGGTTCCCAAGCTCAATTGCAGCATTTACATTCCTGATGTTCAACCTTCTTGATTCTCCTTGCCTTGCAGCAATTGCTACAATGGCACAGCAGATGCAGTCAAGAAAATGGTTCTGGTTCGCAATTCTCTTCCAGAACATCTTCGCTTACATCGTATGCCTCTGTGTATATCAGATCGGTTCATTCGTAACAGGCGGAGCATTCGGAGTTGGTACAGCAGTTGGATTCCTTTTCCTTATCGCAATCCTTTTCATGCTGTTCAGACCAGATCCGTATAAAAATCAGAAAGTTTATTCAAAACGTTCTGTAAACGCATAAGATTTATAAGAACTTTAAGGCGGAAGCCGGATGCAGAAGCCTGTGTCCGGCTTCCAGTGTAAAAGAAAGACAAGGTGAAGGTTATGATCGCAAATATTGTGATAGTGGCACTGATCGCAGCATATTGTATTTATCTGATTTACAAAGGTTATAAAAACCATAAAGAAGGAAAACCGGTCGGTTGCGCTGGATGCAGCGGTAACTGCAGTTCGTGTAGCGGATGTAGTGGAAAAACCGCACCAAAGAAGAAAGACTGAAAGGCGGAAGGCATATGGGAAGTTCAACAGGCTCTATGTTCTATGCATTCGGAGCATTCTTGATCATTTATCTTGTAGGAGTCAGCATATATCAGTTGGTTTTATGGATAAAGAAATGGCGTGAACGCCGGAAGGATGAGGAATAAGATGGTTGATGCAATTATTGTTCTGATCGTGATCGTACTTCTTATTTTTGCATTAAAGGGTACACTTAAACATTTTAAAGGGGAAAGCCCTTGCTGTGGTGGTGGATCTGGACTGATCAAGACAGAGATTGAAGAAAAGGTTCTGGAGCATCCGGCAATCGGTAAAAAGACGGTGATGATTTCCGGTATGCACTGTGATCATTGCGTGAAAAGTGTAACGGAAGCAATTGACAAAATCGAAGGTGCATCTGCAAAGGTGAATCTCAAAAAAGAAGAAGCAGTTGTAAGCTATGACAGAGAAATCGATGATGATGATCTGAAAAAAGCTGTCGAGGAAGCAGGATTTAAGGTGGTTGATATCAGAGCCTAACAGGCGACAGCATGGAAAGGGGCTATCATGGACGCGAAAGAAAGAATAATCGAGCAGCTGAAAAGAAGTGGCTGTAGGGTTACGAAGCAGCGGCTCATGCTGATCGATGTTATTTTGGAAGGAAAATGTAATTGCTGCAAGGAAATTTATTATCAGGCGTCTCTGAAGGATCCGAGTATCGGACCGGCGACGGTATACCGTATGGTCAATACGCTGGAACAGATCGGAGCGATCAGCCGCAAGAATATGTATCGTATTTCGGATGAGGGCAATAAGATGGAATGCATGGTCGAACTGGAGGATGGAACGGTTCTTGATCTTCCGGAAGATAAATGGACAGCAGTAATTAAAACTGGTCTGGATGCCTGTGGATTTTCGGGTGGACAGAATGTGAGAAACATCACACTCAAAGAAGCATAACATTGTAAAAAAACGTTCTGAAACGGAACGGTTCGGATATGGAGGCAGGTACCGTGGTTGTATCTGTCTCTTTAAGATACCGGGAAATGAGTTTCTTCTATATAAATATGGATATAGATAACTGTGAAAAGTTGTGTAAAAATTAAGGTGAAAATAGCGAATTTGTGTTAGATATAATGAAAAAAGTTTGACAAAACTGATTTTGCGCAAAAGTGAGAAAATTTATCAGAAGCAAAAAAAGACTGGAAATTTTCAGATTCGTGTCATATAATAGGCGTTAATGAAAAAACAGGAGGTACGTAGATATGTTTGATATTACTAAAGTAAATTGGAAAAAGGTTGGAATTTTTGCATCAGGAGTTCTTTTTGGAACAGCTGGAATCAAAGCGCTTTCAAGCAAGGATGCTAAGAACGTGTACACAAATTGTACAGCAGCAGTTCTTCGCGCAAAAGACTGTGTTATGAAAACGGCTACAAATATCCAGGAAAATGCAGAGGATATTTACGCTGAAGCTAAGAACATCAACGAAGAAAGAGCTGCTGAAATGGAAGAATTTTCTGATGCAGATACAGCAGCAGAGGCTGAAGAAGCTGAAAATACAGAGTTCAACGAAGTAACAGAGTAAGAGGCGCCTGAACGTGAAGTTTATAATTAAACATGAGATGAAAGGCCGGATGAGAGTCCGGCTTTTTCAAAAAAGAATGACATATGAACAGGCTGATATATTACAGTATTATCTGCTCTGCAATGAATCAGTCAAATTAGCAAAGGTATATGACAGAACCTGTGATGCAGTCATTAATTATACCGGCGACAGAGAAGATGTAATCCGTCTTCTGCAGGAATTTCACTATCAGACAGTGGAAGTTCCGGCAGACGTACTTGCAACTTCCGGTCGTGAAGTGAATGCGCAGTATCAGGAAAAGCTGTTCAATAAAGTAGTATTTCATTATGCAAGAAAATGGTTCCTTCCGTATCCACTGAATGCATGCTATACATCGGTCATGTCACTGAAGTATATCTGGAAGGGAATCAAGTGTCTGTGGGCACGCAAAATTGAGGTTCCGGTGCTGGATGCGACTGCAATCGGTGTATCCGTTGCACGTGGGGATTTCAGTACAGCCGGATCCGTCATGTTCCTGCTTGGAATCGGTGAGATTCTGGAAGAGTGGACACATAAGAAATCCGTAGATGACCTGGCAAGGACCATGTCTCTGAACGTAAGTAAGGTATGGCTGAAGACAGAAGATCAGGAAGTTCTGGTTCCTGCATCCAAGATAAAAGCAGGAGACCGGATTGTGATTCGTATGGGAACTGTGATTCCGTTTGACGGCGATATCGTGGATGGTGAAGCGATGATCAATCAGGCATCTCTTACCGGAGAGTCAGTGTCTGTCCGCAAGACGGTTGGAAGCTATGCATATGCAGGAACGGTGGTTGAAGAAGGTGAGATCACAGTCGGAGTCAAACAGGTAAGCGGAAACAGCCGCTTTGATAAGATCGTTACGATGATTGAAGAATCTGAGAAGTTAAAATCAGGAGTAGAAAGCAAGGCAGAACATCTTGCAGACAGGCTTGTACCGTATTCGCTTGGTGGAACAGCTCTTACCTATCTGCTGACGAGAAATGTCACAAAGGCCCTTTCAATCCTGATGGTAGATTTTTCGTGTGCCCTTAAGCTTTCAATGCCGATTTCGGTGCTGTCTGCAATCCGTGAAGCAAACCTTTACAATATTACCGTAAAGGGCGGAAAGTATCTGGAAGCCGTGGCAGAGGCAGATACGATCGTATTTGACAAGACTGGTACACTTACAAAAGCAACACCTACCGTGGTGGATGTGGTTCCCTTTGATGGAAGAACACCGGATGAACTGCTCCGTATTGCAGCGTGTCTGGAAGAACATTTTCCACATTCTATGGCGAAAGCAGTAGTAAATGCAGCAAAAGAGAAAAATCTGGATCATGAGGAAATGCATTCCAAGGTAGAGTATGTGGTTGCACATGGCATTTCTACAACGATTGATGATAAAAATGTAATTATCGGAAGCTCTCATTTTGTATTTGAAGATGAAAAATGTACAATTCCGGAAGGAAAACAGGAGTTATTTGACAGTCTTTCGGAAGAATATTCACATCTGTATCTTGCAATCGAGAATCAGCTTGCAGGAGTGATCTGTATTGAAGATCCATTGAGAGAAGAGGCGAAGACAGTAGTTGCCGAGCTCAAGAAAACAGGATTTGGAAAGATTGTTATGATGACAGGTGACAGCGACCGTACAGCTTCGGCGATCGCAAAGCGTGTCGGTGTGGATGAATATTATTCAGAAGTACTGCCAGAAGATAAGGCTGCATTTGTAGAAAAAGAAAAAGCAGCCGGAAGAAAAGTTATTATGATCGGCGATGGTATCAATGATTCTCCGGCGCTTTCAGCGGCAGATGTGGGAATTGCGATCAGCAATGGCGCAGAGATTGCACGTGAGATTGCAGATATTACGGTAGGCGCAGATGATCTTGGACAGATCGTAACCTTAAGACGTCTCAGCAATAGGCTGATGAAGAGGATTCAAAGTAATTACCGTTTTATCGTTGGATTCAATTCCGGTCTGATCGTACTTGGAGTAACCGGTGTGATCCAGCCGACGACATCAGCACTTTTACACAATACTTCAACTCTGGCAATTGGGCTGAAGAGTATGAAGAATCTTCTGTAAGGCAGAACAATTTAATGATAGCTCTAAACGTGGGGGATGATTCTCTGAATCATGCCCCATTGCTGGATTAATAAGAGGCAAAATAGCGTTACTGTTCACTCCCGTGTCAATCACTACGCTGATTGGCACGGAGGATGCACGTTTTATCTTGAATGGCATCTCGCCCATCGCCAAAGGCGATTTAAAATGGCGAGATGCGTTGCTGGTCACAGGTACTGTGAACAGTAACAAAATAGCAGATAGTATCCAAAAGGATAAGATTGACAAATGAAGGGATAATCCATACAATGATAAATAGATTGATAAAAGGGAGGAAGAAAAAAGCGTGAAAATTGATCTGTTTTCAATAGGAAAGTTTACGATACATGGATATGGACTGATGATCGCAATCGGTATCCTTTGTTGTGTGGCAATGGCTTCTTATCGGGCAAAAAAGAATGGCCTGGATCAGGAAGCAATTGTGGATATTGGAATTTACGGTGTAATCGGCGGTTTTTTAGGTGCAAAAATTCTATATGTGATCGTGGAGTTTAAGACGTTTATCAAGGATCCGAAGACGGTACTCGGTTCAGAAGGGTTTGTCGTATATGGTGGAATTATTGCCGGTTTTCTGACAGCAATTGTATATTGCAGAATCAAGAAGCTTTATTTTCTGGAATATTTTGATCTCGCTGTGGCAAGTATTTCGATGGCACAGGGATTTGGAAGAATCGGATGTTTTCTTGCAGGATGCTGCTATGGAAGGGAGACAACCTTCAGATTTGGTGTGGTCTTCCCGGAAGGTGGGCTTGCTCCGGCAGGTGTAAAACTGATTCCGACACAGCTTATTTCGTCGGCGGGTGATTTCCTGATCATGATCGTGTTACTTCTATATTATAGAAAGAATAAAAAAGACGGTACACCGGGAAACGTAGGCTTTTTATATATGCTGCTGTATGGTGTGGGAAGATTTCTTGTTGAGTTTTTGAGAAATGATAACAGAGGGGGAGCTTGGATGTTCTCAACCTCTCAGTGGATCTCCAT
The DNA here is from genome assembly GCF_040915385.1 of Coprococcus sp. RTP21204st1_G4_RTP21204_210225. Lineage (NCBI taxonomy): Bacteria > Bacillati > Bacillota > Clostridia > Lachnospirales > Lachnospiraceae > Coprococcus > Coprococcus sp. RTP21204st1_G4_RTP21204_210225. The sequence continues at coordinate 41,584 of NZ_JBCPDP010000004.1, forward strand.
GGTGATCGTAGCAGGTGGAATTGTATTGTATCTTGTAAATAAAAAAAGGCATAAATGGTAAGGAAGCGGAAGATGGGGCCAGGTTCGTCCGGTGGACGGATGCTCTGCGCCGACCGTAGCGAAGCGAAGACCTGAACCATGGGTTTAAGCTGTACGTTGGTATAAAAAAGAATTTCTAAACAAAAACGGAGAGTTTGAAAAAGGAAGGAAGCGGAAGATGGGGCGCAATTCGTCCGGTGGACGAATGCTCTGCGCCGACCGTAGCGGAGCGAAGACCTGAACCATGGGTTCAGGTCACGCTTCGGTACTATAAAAAGGAACCTCTGATAAAATCAGAGGTCCCTTTTTATAATGCGGAAGATGGGACTTGAACCCACACAAGCGCAATGCTTACAAGATCCTTAGTCTTGCTCGTCTGCCAGTTCCGACACTTCCGCACAAAAATATTTAATTACCGGATTCGGATAAATCCGAATGCGGAAGATGGGACTTGAACCCACACAGGCGCAATGCCTACAAGATCCTTAGTCTTGCTCGTCTGCCAGTTCCGACACTTCCGCATATCACTCAGTGAGCTTTGTTTTTAACTGCTCGCCGCTGACAAAAGCTATAATACTATATTCCAAACGCAAAGTCAACAAAAAATTAAAAGAAATTTTAATTCGCAATATATTACAAAAAATATCGAAAAGATAAATAATTCAATGATTTTACAAATTTACTTTCTTATTATGAGAAAATATAGTAATATGATATATAATTGTATGCGTTAAATGCGCGTTTTATCAATGAATTTGGGGATAATAAGAGCAGAAACTGGTGAAATGGAGGCATTTTATGGAGAAAAATATAAAAATGAAGGATATAAAAGAACTGGGAGAGCAGCTTGGAGAACTGCAAAGAGTGTGCAGGGAGAAAAAAATCCCGGTGATGATCGCGTTTGAGGGTTATGGAGCAGCAGGAAAAGGACTTCAGATTGGTAATCTGATCCAGGCACTCGATCCAAGAGGCTTTAAAGTATATGCGGTAAAAAATGAAACGGAAGAGGAATGGATGCATCCTTTTATGTGGCGTTTCTGGACGAAGATCCCGGAAAAAGGAAGAATTGCGATTTTTGATACCAGCTGGTACCGGAGAGTTATGATTGAACGTTTTGAAGGAAAAACACCGGAAAAAGAGCTGGAAAAGGATTTTGCATCGATCCGTGCGTTTGAAAAACAGCTGACGGATGATGGAATGGTGATCATCAAACTGTTTTTAAAGATTGACCGGAAAGAACAGAAAAAGCGCTTTGAGAAACTGCTTGCTTCCAAGGATACTGCATGGCGGGTAAGCAAAGGCGATCTGAAGCGGAACCATGATTTTAAAGAGTATAAAGCAATCAATGAAGAGATGCTGCGGAAAACGGATGCAGATTACGCACCGTGGACAGTGATCAATGCTACAAAGAAGAAAGAAGCCAAAGTGGCTGTTTATCAGGCGGTGATCCAGGCAATGAAAGAAGCAGTCGCAAGAAAGGAACTGGAAGAAAAAGGCAGTCTGGAAAAGAAAACGGAAATGAAAAGGGAAACAGCAGAATCCATTCTGGCAAAGACGGATCTTTCCAAATCCATGCCAAAAGAGGTTTATGAGGAACGCTTAAAAGAACTTCAGAAAAAGATGGAACATCTGCATGGAGAGCTTTATCGCAGGAGAATCCCGGTTGTCCTTGGCTTTGAGGGGTGGGATGCCGGAGGAAAAGGTGGTGCGATCAAACGTCTGACTTCACATATGGATCCGAGGGGATATGTGGTGAATCCGACAGCGTCACCGAGTGATACAGAGAAAGCACATCATTATCTGTGGCGTTTCTGGCGTGCAATGCCGAAAGCCGGCCATATTGCGATATTTGACAGAACCTGGTACGGAAGAGTGATGGTAGAGAGGATTGAAGGATTTTGTACCGAAAAAGAATGGAAGAGAGCTTATGGGGAAATCAATGCCATGGAGCAGGATCTGGTAAATGCAGGAGCAATCGTGCTGAAATTCTGGATGCAGATTGACAAGGATGAGCAGGCGAGAAGGTTTAAAGCCAGACAGGAAAATCCGAAAAAACAGTGGAAGATCACCGATGAAGACTGGAGAAACCGGGAAAAATGGGATCAGTATGAGGTGGCGGTAGAAGAAATGCTGGAAAAGACTTCTATGCCACATGCACCGTGGATCGTAGTGGAAGGAAATGATAAATACTATGCACGTATTAAAGTTCTGGAATGCGTGACAGAAGCAATCGAGAAACGACTGAAAGAAGAGAGAAAATAAAAAATGACAATCAGGGAACAGATGGAAGAAAGAGAAAAGGAATATCTAAGCCCCTGTGCCACATTAAGCATGGCTTCCCGGGGGAGAAAGAGAAATGAGCCACAGTGTGACATCCGACCGGTTTTTCAGAGGGACAGAGATCGGATCCTGCACAGTAAGGCATTCCGGCGCATGAAGCAGAAGACGCAGGTGTTTCTCCTGCCAATCGGAGACCATTACAGGACACGGCTGACGCATACGCTGGAAGTATCGCAAAACGCCCGGACGATCGGAAAGGCGCTCAGGCTGAACGAAGATCTGGTGGAGGCAATTGCACTGGGGCATGATCTTGGGCATACTCCGTTTGGACATGCAGGAGAGAGAGCTCTGAACAATGTGTGTCCGTGTGGATTTAAACACAATGAACAAAGTGTCCGTGTAGTAGAGGTGTTGGAGAAACAGGGGGAGGGACTGAACCTGACTTGGGAAGTGATCGATGGAATCCGCAACCACAAAAGTGCGGGAATGCCTGCGACACTGGAAGGGCAGATCGTTAGACTGTCTGATAAGATTGCTTATGTGAACCATGATATTGATGACGCAGTAAGGGCGGGGATCATGAATGAAGAGGAACTGCCCAAAGAGCTGCGAAAAGTTCTGGGCAACAGTAAAAGAGAGCGTTTGAACACACTTACCCATGATGTGATCGTAAACAGCATGGACAAACCGAAGATCTGCATGTCAGAGGAAGTCCGTGAAGCATTGATGGAGCTGCGGGCATATATGTTTACTCATGTTTATGAGAATCCACTTGCAAAGGGCGAAGAGGACAAAGCAATCCGAATGGTCGAAGATCTGTATTCTTATTATGAAACGCACATGGAAAAGATGCCGGAGCAGTATCTGAAACAGCTGCAGAAGGGGGAAATGCCGGAGATCGCAGTGTGTGATTACATAGCAGGAATGACGGATAATTTTGCCGTAAAAAAGTTTGAAGAAATTTTTATTCCACAATCTTGGAAATTTTAAAGGAAATAAAAAAGTTTTGTCGAATATATATTATGTAGGGGTTGCGCAAGGCGCGTGAACCCTGCCAGGAAGGTGTAGGACATAATGTATTATTCAGATGAGATTATAGAAGAAGTAAGATCGAAAAATGATATCGTAGATGTGATTTCCGGATATGTGAAGCTGAAGAAGCAGGGGAGTTCGTATTTCGGACTTTGCCCGTTTCACAGTGAGAAATCTCCTTCTTTTTCTGTGAGCAGGGATAAGCAGATGTATTACTGCTTTGGCTGCGGAGCGGGAGGAAATGTATTTACCTTCATTATGGAGTATGAGAATTATTCTTTTGTAGAAGCACTCAAGTTTCTGGCACAGCGTGCCGGTGTGGAGCTTCCGCAAGAGGAATATTCAAAAGAAGCGAAAGAAAGAGCAGATACGAGAAGTGCGCTGCTTGAGATGAACAAGCTGGCGGCCAAGTATTATTATGCGCAGCTGAAGACGGAGGGCGGAAGGCAGGCAAGAGAATATCTGCAGAACCGTCAGTTGAGCCAGGAGACGATCACCGCATTTGGACTTGGATATTCCAGCAAATACAGTGATGATCTGTTTCGATACCTTAAGATGAAGGGTTATAGTGAAGAGATGATCATCAAAGCCGGTCTGGTAAATGTCGATGAAAAGCACGGAGTTTACGACAAATTCTGGAACCGTGTCATGTTTCCGATTATGGATGTGAATAACCGTGTGATCGGATTCGGCGGGCGTGTGATGGGCGATGGGAAGCCAAAGTACCTGAACTCACCGGAGACTCTGATCTTTGATAAGAGCCGGAATCTGTACGGACTTCACCGGGCGAGAACATCAAGAAAGCCGTATTTTATTGTATGTGAAGGCTATATGGATGTAATTTCGCTCCATCAGGCGGGATTTACCAATGCAGTTGCATCACTTGGAACTGCACTTACAGCAGGACATGCAGCATTGATCAAACGGTATGTGAATGAAGTCTATCTGACCTATGACAGTGATGAAGCCGGAACTAAAGCGGCACTCCGGGCAGCTCCGATCCTTCGGGAGGCCGGTGTGACGACCCGCGTGATCCGGATGGAACCGTACAAGGATCCGGATGAATTCATCAAGAATCTTGGAGCTGAGGCATTTGAAGAGCGGATCAGGAAAGCAAGGAACAGCTTTATGTTCGGTCTTGAGATGCTGGAAAAAGGTTATGACCTGAATGCACCGGAAGGAAAGACGGAATTCCTCAGAGAGGCGGCGAGAAGGCTGGCACGTTTTGAAGAAGAAATTGAACGTGATAATTACATAGAAGCGGTGGCAAAGACTTATCACGTCGGCTACGAAGAACTTAAGAAGCTGGTTGTCAAGGTAGCAGTCCAGAGCGGAATGGCAGCTCCGGCCACAAAGCCAAGACAGACGATCCGCCAGGAAACGCCAAAAGAGGATGGTCATATCCGGTCACAGAAGATTCTGCTTACCTGGCTGATCGACAGGGAAGAGCTGTTTGATCAGGTAAGCCGTTATGTTACGCCGGAGGATTTTACGGTGGAGCTGTACCGGAAAGTTGCTGAACTTCTGTATGAACAGCATGCAAAAGGAGAACTGAATCCTGCGCAGATCATGAATTATTTTACAGAGGAAGAGGAACACCGCGCGGTGGCAGCACTTTTTAATACGAGAATCAAAGAGCTGACGACTGCGGGAGAGCAGGAAAAAGCGATCAAGGAGACGATTCTCCGGGTAAAGGAGTACAGTATCGAAACCGCAACCCGGAATCTGGATCCGACAGACATTCAGGGGCTGCAAAGGCTTATGAATGCGAAGAAGGCAGTGCAGGACCTTCATAAACTGCATATTTCCATTAATTAGGGATAGAATATAAACAAGCGATGAGAGGAAGGACACTACATGGAAGAGAACGTAGTAAAGTTTCAGGAAAAATTAAAAAATCTGGTTGCCCTTGCGAAGAAAAAGAAGAACATTCTTGAAATCCAGGAAATCAATGATGCATTCCGGGATATGGAGCTGGAACCGACACAGATGGACAAGGTATTTGAGTACCTGGAGGCCAATGGGATCGATGTGCTTCAGATGAATGATGACTCCAATGTGGATGATGATGATCTGGAGATCATGCTTTCGGATGAAGACGAAGTGGATATGGAGAAGATCGACCTGTCTGTTCCGGACGGAATCAGCATCGAAGATCCGGTCCGTATGTATCTGAAGGAGATCGGTAAGGTTCCGCTTCTTTCAGCAGAAGAAGAGATTGAGCTGGCAAAGAGAATGGCAGATGGTGATGAAGAAGCGAAAAAGCGTCTTGCAGAAGCCAACCTGCGACTGGTAGTCAGCATTGCAAAGCGTTACGTGGGACGTGGTATGCTGTTCCTGGATCTTATACAGGAAGGAAACCTTGGACTTATCAAAGCGGTAGAGAAGTTTGATTATCAGAAGGGATTTAAGTTCAGTACCTATGCAACATGGTGGATCCGTCAGGCAATCACACGTGCGATTGCTGACCAGGCGAGAACCATCCGTATACCGGTTCATATGGTAGAGACGATCAACAAACTGATCCGTGTATCCAGACAGTTACTGCAGGAGCTTGGACGTGAACCTACGCCGGAAGAGATCGCTGCAGAGTTGGACATGCCGGTAGACCGTGTGCGTGAAATCTTAAAGATTTCCCAGGAACCGGTTTCTCTTGAGACTCCGATCGGTGAGGAAGAGGACAGCCACCTGGGCGACTTTATCCAGGATGACAATGTACCTGTTCCGGCAGAAGCAGCAGCGCAGACACTTCTGAAAGAACAGCTGGATGAAGTTTTAAGTACACTGACAGAGAGAGAGCAGAAGGTTCTCCGCCTGCGTTTTGGTATGAGTGATGGAAGAGCACGTACACTGGAAGAGGTCGGAAAAGAGTTCGATGTCACCCGTGAGCGTATCCGTCAGATTGAAGCAAAAGCACTCCGCAAGCTTCGTCATCCAAGCCGTAGCAGAAAATTAAGAGATTATTTGGATTAAGAAGATGGCTGAATTATCAAAAAGATTACAGGCAGTGGCGGATCTTGTCACACCGGGAATGCGTCTTGCGGATGTGGGAACAGATCACGCTTACATCCCAATCTATCTGACACAGAACGGGCTGGTTCCATCCGCAATTGCCATGGATATTAACAAAGGACCATTAGAGAGAGCGGATACACATATCCTTGAACATGGACTGGATGGGAAGATCGTTACCCGTCTTTCTGATGGTCTGGTGAATTTGAAAATGGAAGAAGCTGACACAATGATCGCCGCCGGAATGGGCGGCGGTCTTGTCATACATATTTTGAATGAGGATCCGGCAAAAACCAGAAGCTTAAAGGAACTGATCCTGCAGCCGCAGTCAGAGCTTGCGAAAGTCCGCCGTTATCTGGAAGAACATAGATTTCGTATCGTTGCAGAGGACATGGTGGAAGAGGATGGCAAATACTATCCGATGATGAAGGTGATCCCGACAGAGCAGAAAGGTCTTTATGCGGAAGGTGTTCCGGCAGCAGAAGAAGAGCTTGAATATGGAAAATATTTATTAGAGAAGGGTCACCCGGTGATGGGAGAATATCTGAAAAAAGAACTGTCTGTGAATCAGGGCGTGTATGAAAAGCTTCGGGTGCAGGAGAGTGAACGCACGAAGGAGAGAAGTGCAGAGATTCTGCATATGATAAAGAGAGCAGAAGACCTGCTTGACCGGTATTTTTAGGAGGAAAATGATGATTTGCAGAGAAATTATAAAAGAAATAGAAGCACGTTTTCCAAAGCACTATGCTATGGAGTGGGATAATGTAGGACTGCAGGTCGGAAGAAGCGATAAAGAAGTAAAGCGGATCTATCTTGCACTGGATGCGACGGATGAAGTGATCGAAGAAGCAGCAGACTGGGGCGCGGATATGCTGATCACACATCATCCGATGATCTTTAAAGCAATGAAAAAGATCAATGACGAGGATTTTATTGGCAGAAGAGTACTGAAGTTGATCCGGGATGACATTTCTTACTATGCGATGCATACCAATTATGATGTGATGGGAATGGCAGAGCTTGCTGGGAAGGTACTTGAACTGAGTGAACCGGAGGTTCTGGAAGTGACGGGAAGCATGCATTCAGAATCCGGCGAAGTTCCGGTTGGGATCGGAAGAGTTGCTGATCTGGCACAGCCGATGGATTTAAAATCCTGTGCGGAAATGGTAAAAAAAGCATTTGATCTTCCGAATGTGAAAATTTTTGGAGAGCCGGATATGCAGGTACATCGCCTTGGTGTTTTTCCGGGCTCCGGGAAGAGCGCAATTTCCGTATCTTTGGAAAAAGGTGTGGATGTACTGGTGACAGGTGACATTGATCACCATGAGGGGATTGATGCAGTTGCGCAAAAAATGGCAGTAATTGATGCCGGACACTATGGCGTGGAGCATATCTTTATTGCAGATATGGAACATTTTTGCCGGGAGAAATTTCCAGAGGCAGAGATCCGGACAGCAAAGATCCGGCAGCCATTCTGGGTTTTGACGTAAGGTGTTTGGGAGCGGGGAGAAAACAGACAGATTTGTCAAAGCGCCGTAAGGCAGAAAGAAGGCGGTAAATATGGAACAGCAGATGTACAAAGTACAGATTGACGGGGAAGAGAGAAGTTTTCCGGCAGGAACCACATATCTGCAGATTGCCGGGGAATATCAGGAAAGATACCCACATGATATTGTTCTTGTATATGTAAATGGAAAGCTTCAGGAGCTTGGAAAGAAGCTGAAAAAGGACTGTACGCTCCATTTTGTGACGACAGGCGAGACAATTGGAAATCTTACCTATCGCCGTGGTGTAAGTTTTCTGCTGGTGAAGGCAGTATATGATACAATCGGACACGATAAGATAGAACAGGTGAGAATCCATTTTTCTGTAGATAAAGGGTATTATTGTACAATAAAAGGAGATCAGAAGCTGGATCAGGAACTGCTTGCAAGGATTGAAGAACGGATGCATGAAATGGCAGATATGGATCTTTCAATCCGGAAGAGATCGGTTCATACCGATGAAGCGGTTGAAATGTTCCGCAAGTACGGTATGAAGGATAAAGAGCGTTTGTTCCGGTATCGCAGAGTGTCTACAGTCAATATTTACAGTATCAATGAATTTGAGGACTACTATTACGGCTATATGGTTCCATCAACCGGCTATCTGAAATATTTTAAATTATATTTATATGATGAGGGATTTGTAGTGCAGATGCCGGAGGCAGCTGAACCGGAAAAGATACCTCCGTTTCAGCCACAGAATAAGCTGTTCCATGTGCTGAAGGAATCTACGCGTGGCGGTGACATGCTTGGAATTGAGACGGTAGGGGCACTGAATGATTATGTGACAGGCGGCAGCGCCAATCCAAAGGAACTGCTTCTGGTACAGGAGGCAATGCAGGAGAAGAAGATTGCGCAGATCGCAGAGCAGATTGCAGGAAATCCGCAGAAAAAGTTTGTCTTGATCGCCGGTCCTTCTTCGTCAGGAAAGACTACATTTTCCAGACGGCTTTCCATCCAGCTCCGGGTAAGCGGTCTGGTCCCGCATCCGATTTCGGTGGATGATTACTTTAAGAACCGTGTGGATACACCGCTGGACGCAGAAGGAAAGCCGAATTATGAGTGTTTGGAAGCACTGGATGTGGAACTTTTTAATCACGATCTGAAAAAGCTGCTTGCAGGAGAACGGATTGAGCTTCCGACGTTCAATTTCAAGACCGGAAAACGGGAATATAACGGACATTATATGCAGCTTGGTGAGCAGGATATTCTGGTGATCGAAGGCATTCATTGTCTGAATGATGCGTTGACCCATGATCTGCCAAAAGAAAATAAATTCAAGATCTATATCAGTGCACTGACCCAGCTGAATATCGATGAGCATAACCGGATCGCATCAACAGATGGACGTCTGATCCGCCGGATGGTGCGTGATGCAAGAACCAGAGGTACTTCGGCAAAGCAGACGATCGCTATGTGGCAGTCGGTGCGAAGAGGGGAAGAGAACAATATTTTCCCGTATCAGGAAGACGCGGATGTGATGTTCAATTCAGCTCTTCTTTATGAGCTGGCAGTTCTGAAAGCTTATGCAGAACCGATCCTGTTCGGAATTGAGAAGGACTGCGCCGAATATCAGGAGGCGAAGAGACTGCTCAAATTCCTGGATTATTTTGTGGGGATCGGAAGTGAGTATGTTCCGCAGAATTCGATTTTGAGGGAATTTATTGGAGGCGGATGTTTCGATTTGTAGAATGTTGAAGCTGGTCACATGGTAAGAGACCAATATAGATTATAGGGGCAGTTTGAATCCGTTCCGCTGTTTTTTTAGTGTGATCCGTCGTCAGAAATAAGAAATAAACAGAAGAAGAGCTTCTGGGAGAATGAATATCTTTGTTCTCTCAGGAGCTCTTCTTCTGTTTGACCGGAAAATACATATGGAAAATTCTTCCATAAAAAGAGTATTATGTGCCGGGGATGGGGATCACTTAAATATATTTATCAGAGTAACATATCTTCAGGCACAGGCGCTGTGAAATGCATTTCTTCTCCTGTGATTGGATGCCGGAAACGCAGATGATGTGAGTGCAGTGCCTGACGGCTGATATGGCTGTAATCCGGATTATAGAGAAAATCTCCCGGAAGCGGATGACCGATGTAATTCATATGCACCCGAATCTGATGAGTGCGTCCGGTATCCAGCTTTAAGGCAACCAAAGAGTAGACCGGATCTGTATTTGTGATGGAAAGCCTGCGGTAATGGGTGCAGGCGTATTCACCATGTTTAAAATCGACCATGCGCTCGATGGTAGAACCCTCTTTTCTGGCAATTGGAGCAGTGATGATTCCGTCTTCCGGGACGATTCCCGTGGCAAGTGCCAGATATTCCCGGTGGATTTCCCGGCGTGCCATCATGGCAGAGAGGAGAGAGGCACTGTAAAGATGCCGGGCAATAATCAGAAGACCGGTGGTGTCCCGGTCAAGTCGGTTAATGCAGCGGTAGACAAAAGGCTCGCCTTTCTCTTTGAAATACCAGGCACAGGCATTGGCAAGTGTGTTGTCATAATTTCCCTGGGAAGGGTGAATTGGCATTCCGGCAGGTTTATTGATGACCAGCAGGTCCGGATCTTCATATACGATCGAAAGAGGCAGATCTGACGGAACAATATTTTCGGAGAATTTTGTTTCGGTAATCCGGATGGCAAGCTGGTCGCCGGGAGTAAGAAGAGTGCGCGCCAGTACCGGTTCCCCGTTCAGACGGATTCCTTCCGTATCCTCTTTGATTGCCCGGATCAGAGAAGAAGAATATCCATGAGCTTTTAAAAACTCATGGATATTGGAAGTTTTCTGTTCGGTTATTGTATAATTCAGAATTCTTTCCCACATTACTTTGATTTCACTTCCCGCCATAATTCATTGTAGACAGCATCGTTTTTATCTCCAAGGAATTTGAAGGTCTCACATCCGGAGAGCTCGCTTGCATCCGGGAATGCAATCTTGCTGTTGCGGATGGACTCGTCTTCAATCAGTTCCCGTGCTGCTTCATTTGGAGTCGAGTAGGTGATGTACTCAAAGTTCTTCAGTGCGATGTCCGGACGGCAGAGGAAGTTGATGAACTTTTCTGCATTTTCCTTATGCTCTGCATTCTTCGGAATTACCCAGGAGTCGATCCAGATATTGGATCCTTCTTTCGGGATCACGTATTCCAGGTTTGGATTTTCTTTCTGTGTGTAAATGGCTTCACCGGAGTAAATAACACCGATGGCTGCTTCGTTTCCGATCATCTTGTCACGCACCTGGTCAACGACGTATGCCTGAACCAGTGGTTTCTGTTTGATCAGAAGATTCTTCGCTTCGTTCAGCTCGTCCAGGTCGGTTGAGTTCAGGGAATATCCAAGATATTTTAAGGTAACACCGAATGCATCGCGGACGCTGTCCTGCATCAGAATGCTGTCCTTGTACTTTGGATCCCAGAGAACAGACCAGGAATCAATTGGTTCGTCTACCATGGTTTTGTTGTAAAGGATCCCGACAGTTCCCCAGCAATAAGGAACAGAGTATTTATTTTCCGGATCAAATGCTTTGGACTGATCCATGTAAGTCTGTCCAATATTTTTGATATTCGGAATATTATCCCAGTTGATCTCGGCGAGGAGATCATTCTCAATCATACGCTGGATCATATAGTCAGAAGGGCAGACCACATCGTAGGAAATGGCGCCGGACTGCACCTTCGGGTACATGATCTCATTGGTTTCGTATTCTTCATAAACTACCTGGATACCGGTTTCTTCTTCAAAGATATCCAGGACATCCGGGTCCAGATATTCGCCCCAGTTGTAGACAATTACCTTTTCGGCGCCGGAAATCTTTGTCTTTGAATTGTAGAAAAATCCTCCGGCTGTAATGACGATCACGAGCAGTGCCGGTACGACACGTGTTACGACGAGACGCATCGTGTGGCGTGCACGGGATGGCTTGCGGATCGTGCCGTCTTTTTCGTGAACTTCTTTTTCCGGTTTTAAATTGACCAGGAAGAGAAGGAAGAGCACCGTTACAAACATGATCGTTGAGAGTGCGTAAATTTCCGGACGGATTCCTTTTCGTACTTCACTGTAAATTTTGGTGGACAGGGTATCGATTCCAGGTCCTTTGGTAAAGTGGGTGATCACAAAATCATCCAACGACATGGTAAATGCAAGCAGGAAACCGGAAAGAATTCCTGGAAGGATATCCGGAAATACGACTTTGAAAAAAGCGTAGATCGGGGAAGCACCCAGATCCAGTGCAGCTTCATAGGTCCGCCGGTTGGTCTGCTTTAGTTTTGGCATGACACTTAGGATGACATACGGGATATTAAAGGTTATATGTGCAATCAGGATTGTCGAAAATCCCATGTTCATACGGAATGCGATAAACAACAGCATCATAGATACACCAGTCACAATGTCTGCGTTCAGCATCGGAATGTTGGTGACACCCAGCATAAAGGTACGAAACTTGCGGTTCATACTCTGGATTCCAATGGAAGCCAAAGTTCCGATCACGGTTGCAATCAGCGCAGAAAGAAGTGCGATGATCAGGGTGTTGTATAAGGTGCTCATGATCGCTTCATCCTGGAAAAGGGATACATACCATTTTCCGGTAAATCCGCCCCATTTGGCACGGGTTCTGGAACTGTTAAAGGACAGAACCATCAGTGTCATGATCGGAGCATAGAGGAAGATCACGATCAGCAGTAAATATAAATTCTGTAATTTCTTTTTCATTAGAATGCTGTGCCCTCCCCGTCTTTATCGTATTTGGCGATCAGAGCCATACTTGCAATGATGAAGATCATCAGGACAAGTGAAAGTCCACTTCCTACATGCCAGTTGCTTCCCTGCTGGAATTCCTGTTCGATGACATTTCCGATCAGAAGGATTTTGCTTCCACCGAGGAGGTTGGAAATGACGAAGGTTGTAAGCGCAGGTACAAATACCATAGTGATTCCACTGATGATACCCGGAACACTAAGCGGAAGGATGATCTTGGTAAATGTCTGGATATTTCCGGCACCGAGATCTCTGGCTGCGGAAATAACATCTTTGTCAATCTTTACAAGTACATTGTAAATCGGCAGCACCATGAACGGCAGGAAGTTGTAGACCATACCGAGGATGATCGCTGTCGGTGTGTTGATAATGTTCCATGAAGGCAGCCCGAAGAAATGGAGAACGGAGTTGATGACACCGTTTTTCTCCAGGAGGTTCTGCCATGCAAGAGTTCTGAGCAGAAAGTTCATCCACATCGGAAGGATGAAAACAAGTACTACGAAGCTGGACTGGTTTACATTTCTTCCGACAAGGATCATTGCCAGAGGATAGGCAAGGATCAGGCAGATCACTGTGCTGACAAATGCAAGTAGAAGTGCAAGCCCCAGAGCCTTTAAATTCTCAGGTGTTGTGATTTTGGCAAGGTTCATCCAGGTGAAATTTCCGTCATTGTCAGTCAGACCATAATAGAAGATCATGATCAGAGGAATGATAATGAAAGAAACTGCCCAGAAAAGGTATGGCCCTGCCAGGAGACGTTTGCTATTCTTCAATTCCTGCAGCCTCCTCATCTTCAGATTCCGGTTTTTTCATGATCTGAATATCAAACGGGTCAACATGGATTCCAACCTCAGTGCCAACCGGGAACATATCGGTGCTGTGTACCAGCCATTCATAGTTGTTGGCAAGGACTTCCATTTCATAGTGGACTCCTTTGAAAATCAGATGGGTAACGACACCCTTTAATGTGCCTTCTTCTGGTTTTACAAGATCGATGTCCTCCGGACGGATGACCGCATCGACCGGTTTGTTGGTTCCGAATCCGGTATCCACACACGGGAATTCGGCACCGACAATATTGACCAGCTTATCGCGTACCATGATGGCATTGAAAATGTTGCTATCGCCAATGAAGTCGGCTACGAAAGCATTTTCTGGTTCGTTGTAGATATCTTCCGGTGTACCGATCTGCTGGATGTATCCCTGATTCATGACAACAATCGTGTCAGACATGGTGAGGGCTTCTTCCTGATCGTGGGTAACGTAGATAAATGTAATTCCCAGCTCATTTTTTAAACGGATCAGTTCATACTGCATGTCCTGGCGGAGCTTTAAATCCAGGGCACCGAGAGGTTCATCCAGAAGAAGAACTTTTGGTTCATTTACAATGGCGCGGGCGATGGCAATACGCTGCTGCTGTCCCCCACTTAAAGAATCCGGATAACGGTTCTGGTAACCTTCCAGATTGACCAGTTTTAATGCATAATGAATCTTATCATCGATGTAAGATTTTGATTTCCCTTTGATCTTTAGACCAAAAGCAATATTTTCAGCAATGGTCATATGGGTGAAAAGCGCATATTTCTGGAAAACAGTGTTGAGCTGCCGTTTATTCGGTGCAAGGGATGTAATGTCCTTTCCATCGAAAATTACTTTTCCGGAGTCCGGATTTTCGAATCCGCCGAGGATACGCAGAAGCGTTGTCTTTCCGCAGCCGCTAGGTCCTAAAAGTGTGAGAAATTCATTTTCTCTGATATAAAGGTTCAGGTCGTCCAGAACCAGATTGTCTCCATATGATTTGGAAACACCAACAATGTCAATCAGTTTGTTTGGCATATGTATAATCCTCCTGTGTACTTAAAAACTTGGGGGAGTGCTGACCCAGATCAGGCGTGCCCCGGAAGAAGACGATGCTTCTATATAATGCTTTGCGTGGGGAGTAAAATAAAAGGATTCTCCCTTTTTAGCTTTGTAGACCTTATTGCCTACGTGGATTTTGACGGAACCCTGAAGCACGTATCCGAATTCCTCACCTTCGTGTGGAAGATCCGGGTAGGTTGCACCGCCCGGAGCCAGGGTAAGACGGATCGGTTCCATCATATTGCGCTGGGCATTCGGAATGATCCATTCAATCGTATTCTTCAGATCAGTATCCTTTTTTTCAAAATAATCCTCATCACCGAAGACAACCTGTTCTTCCTCGTCATCGCTGAAAAATTCATTCAGATTGGTGCCGAGACACTGCAGAATATCAACCAGTGTGGCGATAGAAGGAGAAGTAAGATCCCGTTCCAGCTGGGAAATGAATCCCTTCGAAAGCTCACTCCGGTCTGCAAGTTCTTCCTGGGTAAGATTTTTCGCAATACGGAGCTCCCTTACTTTCTGTCCGATGTTCATAAATAGCTCCTTTCTGTAAATTGTTTGTAAAAATAAAAATAAACCTAGAGTTTAGTATTTCTATACACACGACAAGGTTTATTATACTATAGTTTAGAGAAAAAGCAACCGTTTTATAAGGAAAATGGAGGCTTTTTTGAAAAATAAAAAACGGGTAAGAATTGACTAATTTTAGTTAATTACAAAAAAGTTTGATTTGTTTAGTAAAGGCTGTAGCTTTACAGATGATTCTGTTATGACAATAGCAGTTGGAGAAGCTCTTCTTGCAGTCGGAACGGAAGCTATAGTAAAGAAAATAGAAGAAGCGGTAGTAACTAACATGCAGGATTGGGGAAAAAGATATCCATATGCAGGTTATGGTGGAAGATTCAGGTATTGGTTTAGAGAAAGAAATCCTAAGCCATACGGAAGTTATGGGAATGGTTCTGCTATGAGAGTGTCAGCGGCGGGATGTGGTGCTAGAATAGTGTTTGGTGAAAAGGGGGAATAGTGGTATAATTCTATTGTAGTAGATTATAGATTTAAAAAGAAATGGAGAGGCACTAGTGCAGATATTTGTAGATGCAGATGCATGTCCGGTAGTAGGTATTATCGAGACAATAGCAGAGAAATATAATATTCCAACTACATTGCTGTGTGATACGAATCATATTTTGTATTCTGATTATAGCGAAGTGATTGTAGTAGGGGCAGGAGCAGATGCAGTAGATTATAAACTGATTAGTATCTGCCATAAAGGAGATATTGTCGTATCACAGGACTATGGTGTTGTAGCAATGGCACTGGGAAAAGGTGCTTATGCCATTCATCAATCGGGCAAATGGTACACGAATGACAATATTGATCAGATGCTCATGGAACGTCATTTGAATAAAAAAGCCAGAAGAAGTTCCCATAAGAATCATATCAAGGGACCGAAAAAACGAACAGAAGAAGATGATGTAAGGTTTGCACAGTCTTTTGAAAAAATGCTCATGATGGTACAGGAGAAATTTCAAAAGAATACTAAAACAATGGAGACAGGCAGAAAGGAAAACAAATGAGAAAAGCAATCGTATATGCATCTGTACATCATGGAAATACAGAAAAACTAGTAAAGGGCATAGCAGAAGAATGCCAGGTCGATTTGATTGATGCTGTAAAACAGCCAGATGTAGATCTGAGCAGTTATGATATGATTGGATTTGCATCAGGAATCTATTTTTCAAAATTTCATCAGTCGATATTGGGATTTGCAGAGAAGAATCTACCGGACGATAAAAAGGTATTTCTGATCTGTACTTATGGTGGAAGTGCGAATTATAAATCCATAGAGCAGATTTTGGATGAGAAGCGTTCTAAAGTGATAGGAAAATTCGGATGCAAGGGTTATGACACATTTGGTCCATTTAAAATGGTAGGTGGTATTGCAAAAGGACATCCGGATGAGGAAGATATAAAAAATACAGTTGAGTTTGTAAAAGGATTATAAGTAGTCCGCAAATAAAAAGTCAAGGCTTAATGACATTGGGCTAAATGGTTACTTTTTTGTTTGAGTTTCCAAACTTTTATGTGGCAAACGTAGCTGTCTGTGATATTATTAAGATAATATAAGCGAAAAAGACTTTTGCAGAAACGAAAGTATCTTCAAATTTTATTTTACGAATGTACTTCCTATAATAAAACTAATTACTTGTAAAATTGATAACTAATATTTTTCTGCTATTACAAGTACAATAAGAACATGTAATAACAGAAATGAGGTATAGTTACTTGCAGATAGAGAAGTATATCGCAGATAAAATAACATCTTTATGTGAGAAGCGTGATATCAGTAAATACAGATTATCGCAGTTGTCGGGAATTTCCCAGTCGTCACTGAGAGAATCATGACGCAGGAAACAGTAATGTCAATGCTGCGTGGACTTTGGAAGTAGGAGAACAGTTCGAGTATATGTATCGGCTGTTCTTTTTTATTTTTCAGCGTTAAAGCGGTGAGGTTTTTCTTATGCACGATAGATTGTGGGAGTATAATAACATCAATATTTTTGCATAAGTTTAAAAACTATAATAGGATGATCGGCAAACCAGATGAAAATCTGGGACGCAAAGCTACAGGGCCTGTAAAATGGCAGCCAGTTGCATGAAATGAGATGCACTGTCTGTAGGACAGTGTTTTTTTATTTCATAGATATATGAAAAAAACGAAAAGGATAGTTAGGAATAGGCGGAAAATGAAAGGGAAAAGAGTGATTGCAGGCATTCTGCTTGCGGAAATTTTAGCAGTCACCCTGGCAGGGTGTAAAAACATAGATAACACCAGAGAAGAAACAGAAAAGCCGGTCATTACACTCGGCAACGATAACTACCCACCATACAATTATCTGAATGAGGATGGTGTACCTACGGGCATAGATGTAGAACTTGCTACAGAAGCTTTCAAAAGAATGGGATATCAGGTGGATGTTGTCCAGATCAACTGGGAGAAGAAAAAAGAATTGGTAGAAAGCGGAGAGATTGACTGTATCATGGGTTGCTTTTCCATGGAAGGACGCCTTGATGATTACCGCTGGGCAGGACCATACATAGCAAGTCGACAGGTGGTAGCCGTAAACGAGAGCAGCGATATCTATAAGTTGAGTGATCTGGAGGGAAAGAATCTGGCTGTCCAGTCCACAACCAAACCGGAAGGTATCTTTCTGGACAGGATGGATGAGAGAATCCCAAAACTGGGCAATCTGATCAGTCTTGGACACCGGGAACTGATCTATACGTTTCTGGGGAAAAGGTATGTGGATGCAGTTGCCGCACATGAGGAATCTGTTGTCCAGTATATGAAGGATTATGATACAAGCTTCCGTATCCTGGAAGAGCCTCTGATGATCACCGGAATAGGTGTTGCTTTTGCAAAAGATGATGACAGAGGAATCTGTGAGCAGATGGAACAGACATTGGAAGAAATGCGCCAGGATGGCACATCCCTGAAAATCATTGAAAAATATCTGGATGATCCCCAGAAGTATCTGGAGGTGGATGATCTTGGATATTAAGAAAAAAGAAAAACGAATCCAGCTGCTCGGCGGTCTGCTTGGAATCTGTGTGGCGGTAGTTTCCCTGTTTTATTTCTTCCACTCAGAAAAAGCGGAAGCAGAGAAAAGAATGGTGGAGATTGTAAATTATGTGAAAGTGCAGTGTTCCACCTACACCCATTATAATGAATCATCGGAATCCAAAAGTCTCCTCCGTGCGATTGAAAGTGCCAGACAGATGAGTACAAATATTAAAACGGAAACAGAAAACGGCGGGCAGCTAAGCCGGGATTTTCTGAAGGGAAATCTGCAGACTCTCTGGGTGGATGGTATCCTTGTATTGGATGCAGATGGAAAGACGGACTGTGAATACAGCACAGATGAGTCTCTGACTAATGAGATTACGGAGTATCTGCAAAAAGACATCATCATGGATTTTGCCGGATATGAAGAAAGAAGCTATTCGGAACGGTTTACCAGGGAAGATGGGGCACATATCGATATTGCAGCCTGTGCCAGAAAAGATGCACCGGGCATCGTCGCAATCTACTATTACACTTCTCCTGAATTTGCCAGAAACTATACACTGACGATACAGAGGCTTTTAAACGGTTATAGTACTCAGAAAGATGGAAAGATTCTTGTTACAGACAATGGGACAGTTGTTGCCTGCAATGATGAGAGCCTGTTGGGGCAGAATACAGCCGACAACGAAGTGGTTCGGGCAATGAAAAAGCATACAGACAGTCAACATATCTATCATTTTAAGAAAGAAGGAATCGGATGTTACGGAATCATGCTGAAGCAGCGTGATTATTATATCTATGCATATCTTCTGGATACGGAAGTATTCCACAACCTTCCATTAAATGTGATGAGTGTTATTTTTCTTTATTTTTTGATGTTCGGTTTATTCTGGTTCTGGACATATAAAACCAATCTGACACATCAGAAACTGGAACAGGAAAAAGATGAAAAATATAAAGCAGAACTTCTGATAGCAGCTAAAAAGGCAGAAGCCGCCAATGAGGCAAAAACAGAGTTTCTTCAGCGAATGAGCCATGATATCCGGACTCCGATTAATGGAATTTGCGGCGTGCTCAATGTGGCAGATCATTATGCAGACGATATGAAAAAACAGACGGAATGCAGGGCAAAAGTCAAAGAGGCCTCTCATCTGCTTCTGGAACTGGTAAACGATGTCCTGGATATGAGTAAGCTGGAGTCAGATGAAGTGATTCTGGAAGAAATACCATTCAATCTGAGCGGTATTTTCAGGGAAGTATTTGTTGTGATTGAACAGATTGCAGCAGAACAGAATATTCGGATTGCGTGGGAGAAAAAAGAAATCATACACCGGAATCTTATCGGAAGTCCGGGGTATGTGAAACGTGTGATGATGAATATTCTGTCGAATGCGGTGAAATATAACAGAGAAAACGGACATATTTATATCAGCTGCGTAGAAATTCCATCCGAACAGCCAGAAACGGCGATAATGAAATTTGTCTGCCGGGATACCGGAATCGGAATGGCAGAAGAGTTCCAAAAACATATTTTTGAACCATTTGCACAGGAACATGCAGGAAGCCGCACAAAATTTGCCGGAACAGGTCTGGGAATGCCAATTACCAAAAAACTGGTTGAAAAAATGGGTGGAACCATTATGTTTAAAAGTAAAGAAGGTGTTGGGACAACATTTGTGATCCGGGTTCCATTCAGAATAGATCTGGCTACGGATAAACGGAAAGAACAGAAGGATGCATCAGAAAAAACGATAAAGGGGCTGCACATTCTTCTGGCGGAAGATAATGAGCTGAACATGGAAATTGCAGAATTTATGTTTCAGAATGAAGGCGCTGAAGTGACCAAAGCATGGAATGGACTGGAGGCTGTTGAAATATTTGAAAAAAGCAGACCTGGTGAATTTGATGTGATTCTGATGGATATCATGATGCCAGTCATGAATGGTTATAATGCCACAAAGAGGATCCGTTCTATGGACAGAGAGGATGCCAAGGAAATACCGATCATTGCAATGACAGCAAATGCATTCACAGAGGACAGAATAAGAGCAAAAGAAGCAGGGATGGATGAGCATATTTCCAAGCCTGTTGATGGAAATTTACTGGAAAAGGTAATTCATGAATTGTTGAACTAGCGGAAAAAGAAGATGCAGAAACAATCACGGTGTACTTATTTTGATGACTGCTATCGGTCAGAGCCAGTCCGAGTCAGAGGATTCAATTATTATGGTCGCCTTTAAAGAAGGATGGATACATCGGGATCATTGGATATTTTGACAATTAAGTTTTTTTAAAGAGAGGGTAGCGTATGGATGATTTTAAAAAACTCACAGAACAACTTTTGAAAATATATATTAATGCCGGATCAGTAAATAATCTTGGTATAGAAAATTATTTTGATGAAAATATCAGTCTGATTGGAACTGGGAAACATGAGTTATTCACGAATCTGCATGAGTTTTTAGAATCATTCAAATTTGATGTAAAACGAAGAGGAAAATCAGACTCGAAGTAAGAAATTTACATCAGGAAGAAGAAAGACTTGATGATGACCATGTTCTTGCACATGGAACAGTAGATTTTACTGGTCTGTTTAAAGATGGTTCAATCTGTTTTAAAATGGAGACAAGATTTACGATTATCTATAAGTGGACGAATGGAAAATGGATGGTTCAGCATCTGCATCATTCAACACCGGATCTGGAACAGATGGACGGTGAAGAGTTCCCTCTCGCATTGGGGGAGCAGGTCAAAAAAACCCGGCAGGCCCTTCATGCATTAGGTACTGCTTATTATCATATCTCAAGGCTGAACTTAAAAACAAAGAAGATAGAACTTGTTAAAAGATCTCGAGAAATGGATATGGGTATTAAAGAGAATACTTCAGATTGGGATCCTCAGTTCAAGATTATCGAAGATATTATAGCAGAACCATTTGTGCAGAAGTATATGGAATTTTTTGACATACAAACCATGGCGGCACGTCTTCATAATAAAGAATCTATGTCTTCCGAATTCAAAAAGAAGGATGGATCATGGTTTCTTTCCATGGTTGTTCCTCAGAGTTATGATAAAAATGGAAATGTGACATCCGTGTTGTTTGCAAATAGAGATGTGACAGATGAAAAATTGAGGGAATTAAAACAAGAGGAAGAATTGCGGGAAGCTAAATTAAAAGCGGAATGTGCAAACAAAGCAAAATCATCATTTCTGTTAAATATGTCTCATGATATCAGAACTCCTATGAATGCAATCATTGGTTATGCAGAACTGGCATCCAGACATTTGCAGGAAACAGATAAGCTTGGCAGATATCTTGAAGAAATCCAAATATGCGGAAAAGAACTTTTGTCGATGCTTGGTAATGTTTTAGATCTTGCAAGAATTGAGAATAATAAGGTTGAGATGGAATACACTGTTTCAAATGTCCATGAGTGCTTTGAAAATTGTGTCATTATGTTCCAACAACAGGCAGAAAGTAAAAATCAGACGATCTCTTTGACAGAACAAATCATGTATCCATATGTGTATATGGATGAACCTCACCTGTCAGAAGTCTGTCTTAATATAATAAGCAATGCAATAAAGTATACAAATACAGGAGGTTGGATATCCTGTAATGTTGTACAGAAATCCTGTGAAAAAGAAGACTGGTGCAATATGATCATTAGTATTACCGATAATGGAATTGGTATGTCTGAAGAATTCCAAAAGCGTGTTTTTGAAACTTTTGAAAGAGAACGTAACACTACATCCAGTCATATTGAGGGCAGCGGCATCGGAATGGGCATTACAAAAAAGCTTGTAGAGCTCATGGATGGCACAATAGAAGTGAAAAGTGAGCAGGGTAAAGGTTCCACATTTACAGTAACTATTCCTTGCAGAAAAGCGTCAGAAGACGATTCTCTGGTGAAGAAAAACAGTAATTTGAGCAATAAGAATTGTTTGAACGGTGTTCGGATCTTACTGGTCGAAGATAATGAGATCAACACTGAAATCGCAACGGAATTATTGAAGGAAGAAGGATGTATTGTTGAGACTGCCAATGATGGTGTTGCATGTATTGACATGATTGAAAAGGCTGATGCTGATTATTACAAGATGATCCTTATGGATATCCAGATGCCGGTTATGAATGGATATGATGCTACATTAGCTATCCGAAAGATGAAGGATACGAAAAAAGCCAGGATCCCTATTATTGCGATGACTGCCAATGCTTTCGCAGAAGATGCACAAAAGGGTCTTTCTGTTGGAATGAATGCTCATGTTGCAAAGCCTGTTGATATGAATATTCTTGTCCCAACCATGCTGAAATTTTTGGGTTTGTGACGTGTAATAATCTGGTGATTTAAGGAGAAAAGAACAATGTACAAAAGTAGAAAAAAATCAGACGTACTATTTGCAGGTATATTTGTGATTTTAGGAATGTGGATGATATTATCAGTACACTGCCGGGCCGCTGAAAAGAATAATGATGAAAAACAGTCACAGATCGTCCGTATCGGATCCTTTGAAGATACCTTTGATTATATCGATAAAAACGGTGTCAGACGAGGATATGGGTATGAACTCCTGCAGGCTCTGGCAGGCTATACCGGATGGAAATTTGAGTACGTGAAATGTGACTGGTCCAACTGCTTTGATAAGCTTGAAAATGGTGAGATTGATATCATGGGCGATATCTCTTATACCGATGAACGTGAACAAAGGATGCTTTTTTCAGATGAAGCGATGGGTGAAGAAAAATATATTCTTTATGCTGATTTGTCAAACATGGATCTGGGAATGTCCGATTTCAAATCTATGGACGGGAAACGAGTAGGTGTGCTCATGGATACAGAACCGGAAATTATGCTGACAGAATGGGAAAATAAGAATAGCATACATACAGAGCATGTAAATGTGAATAATAACGATGATGTCGAAAAGAAATTAGCGAATCATGAGATTGATGCTTTTGTATCTTTGGAGGAATCCGTCTGGTCTGAACAGGGAATATCATCTGTTACCACGATTGGCAAATCAGGCATATATTTTGCAATAAATAAAGAGCGCAGCGATATCAAGACGGAGCTGGACTGGGCAATGCGCAAGCTAGATCAAGATAGTCCATTTTTTAAGGCAGATTTGTATAAGAAGTATTTTACGCTTGAATATAGTCAGATTCTTACAGGTGAAGAAAAGTCCTGGGTGGAAGAACATGGTAACATCCGGATCGGATTTCAGAGCAATGATCCGGCGGTATTTTCCATGGACGAAGAAACTGGAAAACTTACCGGAATGCTGGCAGAATATGTATCCTATGCCAAAGACTGTCTGGGGAATCAGAAACTGGAATTTAATATACAGGAATACAATGATTATGACGAAATGATACAGGCTTTACAAGAGCGTGAGATTGACATGATTTTTTATACCGGCAGAAATCCCTGTTTTGCAGAAGAAAAAGGATATGCACTTACAAACACAGCCTGGACTTACAGCCTGATGGCGGTAACTGATGAAGAAAATTTTGATGAGCATAATGTGTATAAAGTAGCTGTGCAAAAGGAAAAAGAAGCCTTAAAACAGCATATTGCTTTCTGTTATCCACAATGGGAGCTGGTAAATTGTGATTCGCTTGATGATGCAGCAGATATGGTTTTGAATGAAAAGGCAGACTGTTTCCTCATGGGAGCAAGCCAGGCGATGATATATGATAACAGTAGAAATTTCAAGAGTGTTCCACTTACAAAAACAATGGAGGCATGCTTTGCGGTAAGAGGTGGAGCGGGTAGCCTTTTATCAATACTGAATAAAACCTTAAAGGCCATGCCGTCTGATATGCTTACAAGTGCACTTGCTATCTATGACAGTACGGCAGATAAGGTAACATTTTCTGACTTTGTAAAAGATAATCTGATTGCTTTTTTTATTACGGCAATATTTTTTGCATCCAGTATAATTAGTATTATCCTCGTACTTTTACGAAAGGCAAGAAAAGCAGAAACTGTTGCAAAGCTTGCAGCAAATAATACACAAAAACTCAATGATAAATTGGAGATTGCTTTGAAAAAAGCAGAGGATGCCAGTCTCGCAAAGACTCGTTTTCTTAACAATATGTCACATGACATCCGGACGCCTATGAATGTAATTCTGGGCTATGCACAGCTTATGGAGGATGAACTGAAAGGAAAAGACATGCCTGAAACCTTAGAACATTTGGAAAAAATGCAGCAGTCGGGGAATCTTCTCCTGTCAATTATAAATAATGTACTGGATATGGCCCGGATCGAGAGTGGAAGGATGGAACTTGATGAGAATTACTGCCGGATTGAAGATGTCAGGAAGTCTTTGTTTGCAGTATTTGATGAGAAAGCAAGGAAAAAGAATATTGCGCTTCATTGCACGATGAATGTAGAACATGAGCATGTACTGACAGATGTTACCAAGGTGAAAGAAATATTTGTCAACATCCTGAGCAATGCTATAAAATATACTCCGTCCGGTGGTTCTGTTATGATGAGCGTAGATGAATTGCCATGCGACGAGCCAGGGTACACGATCGTGAGGAACAGAGTGAGTGATACAGGAATTGGCATGAGTCAGGATTATATGACGAAGATTTTCGACGCATTTACACGTGAACAGAACACTACAAAGAGCAAAATCGCAGGAACTGGACTGGGAATGTCGATAGTCCGGAAATATGTTGATCTGCTTGGTGGAACAATAGATGTAGAGAGTGAACTCGGAAAGGGCAGCACCATTACAGTTACACTTAAACATAAGATAGCCGATGAAAGCTATTATGTAAAAAAGCATATTGAAGAGTCTGGAACAGGCAGCGAAATCCTTGAAGGCAGGAATATCCTTCTGGCAGAGGATAATGATCTGAATGCAGAGATTACAGAAGCAATCCTTGAGCGTGCCGGCATTAAAACAGAACGTGTGGAGGATGGCATTCAATGTGTAAATATGATAGAAAAGATGCCGGCAGGTACATATGATATGATCCTGATGGATATTCAGATGCCGAAAATGAACGGTTATAAAGCAACACAGGCAATCAGACGCCTGCCGGATAAGGATAAAGCATGCATACCTATCATTGCAATGACAGCAAATGCATTTGAAGAAGATAAGAGAGATGCTCTTGCAGTTGGTATGAATGGTCATATCGCAAAACCCATTGAGCTTGATAAACTGCTGTCGATGTTAGCGGAAGTAATAAGGCAACAAGAAAATTGCTGATTTCATGTTATACTGAATGGAGTGTCATTTTGGAAAATATGCAAAAGCAGGGAGAGATGCATTGTGATACAGAAATCGTAATTCTGATAGGAATATCAGAATATATTTTCAAGATGTTATTGGAGAATGGAATCGGTTATAAAAAGCCACCTGACTGATGAGGTGGCTTTTTGTGTGTCAGAAATTATTTCAAAGTCCAGACAGTTATTATAAAAAATGAGGAGGAACTCTATGGAACAGAAGTCTGACGGTACAATAGCAGATAAAACATACAAAATATACATGAAGTTTTATCTTGGAAATCAGATATCAAAATAAGGCTACCACATCAGTGCCGTAGAAGCTTTTGAGTTTGTCCATTCGGGCACTCATGTTGGTGAAGAGCAGATCGAGGATCGTGATTGCAGCCATGGATTCTACGACTACGACGGCGCGTGGGACGATGACCGGGTCGTGACGTCCTTTAATGATCATTTCGGTGTTTTCTCCATCTTTGGTGACGGTGGACTGTGGCTGTGAAATAGACGGAGTCGGCTTTACTGCCGCGCGGAAGATGATCTTGCTTCCGTCACTCATACCGCCGAGGACACCGCCTGCATGGTTGGTGTCTTTGGTGATCCTTCCATCTTTTGTATGGAAGGAATCATTGTTGATACTTCCTTTTGTATCTGCAGCTTTAAAGCCGTCACCGATCTCAAAGCCTTTGACTGCTCCGATGGACAGCATTGCTTTGGCAAGATTGGCGTCCAGTTTTTCAAATACGGTATCACCGATTCCTATCGGCATACCGGTAACAACACATTCAATGATGCCTCCTGAGGAATCCTGATTTTTAATACATTCTTCCAGATAGGCAGATGCTTTTTGGGCATATGCGTTGCTTGGCATATAAATCGGGTTCTGGAAAATCTCTTCCGGATGGTATTCATTTTCCGGAACAGATACCGGACCGATTGCTTTCGTATAAGCATGTACTTCAATGCCAAGTTCTTTCAAAATCTTAGCAGCAACTGCACCTGCAGCAACTCTGGCAGTAGTTTCTCTTCCGGAAGAGCGTCCCCCTCCTCTGTAATCACGGAAACCATACTTTTCATCAAATGTATAATCTGCGTGTCCCGGTCTGTATGTGTTCATAATATTTCCGTAATCACGGGAACGCTGATCCTGATTTTGTACGAGAATTGAAATCGGAGTTCCGGTCGTCCGGCCTTCAAATACGCCGGACCAGATCTGTGCCATATCACTTTCCTTACGTCCGGTTGTAAACTGGCTTTGTCCGGGTTTTCTTCTATCCAGATAAACCTGGATATCCTCCTCTGAAAGAGAAAGCCCTGCCGGACACCCGTCGATCACAACACCGATCCCCTTTCCGTGCGATTCCCCCCATGTAGAAATCTGAAACAATCTTCCATAAATAGATCCTGCCATACTATATACCATCCTTTCTGTAAGCTTTTATTTATAAAGAATTAATTTGTGAATCAGTCAAAATGAAAAAACGAACAATAAAGCAGAAGAACACTTGCGCGATGGGATTTGAAACATTTCGTTTATTCTATTTGTCATCACAACGCAAATCATTCATTCCCCCAAATCACCTCATTATTATAATAGAAGATTCTCATCCCAACAAGTGATAAAAATATGAAAGTTAAAGTTATGTATTGTATTTACACGCCCCTTCGTATTATAATGACTACATATTGAGTGAAAAAAGGAAGTCAATAGTATAAATGAGTGAAAAAAGTATGAATGAAAAAAACGAAAGAAATCTTGACAGCACAGTAGATGAAATCATGGAAGAGATCAGAGAGCAGACTGTAAGTGAGGTGAAGGACATCAATGAAAAAGAACAGAAAAGCGAAGAAAGACCGCGGAAAAAGAAAGTCACTAAAACAAAACGTCCTTCAGACCATCACGTATCTGGCGATGGTGTGGATCATAAAGCAGCCTCAGACAAAGATCGACCGGTTAAGAAAAAGGCTCCGCGCCGGAAAAAGAAAGTAGTTCGTGAAGAGACCGGGCTTCTGGATCTGGATGGAGCAGAAGAATGGCGGGATGAAGAAGAGACAGCAGTACCACCGGTTATTAAAAGTGCAGATATTTTAAGCAGTGGAGATGCAGAAGCATTCAATCCGGATGAGGAAGAAATTTTTGATGATTCTTTCTTTGATGAAGAAGAGGAAAAGCCGCGTAGAAGAACTAAACGGAAGAAAAAGCAAGGCTCTGAAAAGTCCGGTAAAGTGGTTAAAATTGTAGTTGGCGCTGTGGTTGGAGTGGCAGCGGTTGTTTACCTTGGATTTTCCGTATATTTCATGAATCATTTTTATTTTAATACGAAGATCAACGGTGTGAACTTCTCCGGAAAATCAGTTTCGGCAGTAGAGTCATACATGAAGAGTCAGGTAGATGGATATGTTCTCACGATGAAGGAATCAGACGGAACAGAAGAGAAGATTGCCGGAACAGATATTTCTCTTGCGTACAAAGCAGGAGATGAACTGCAGAAGCTTGTAAAAGAGCAGAATGCATTTCTGTGGCCGGTCTGCCTTGGAAAGACACAGACAATTACGGCATCAGTCGGTGTTACATATGACGAAAACCAGCTGGATACCCTGATTAACGGTCTCGAGTGTATGCAGGCAGATAAGCAGGTTGAACCGGTAAATGCACATCCGGAGTATGACGGCAATTCGTATGTAGTCAAAGCCGGGGAGACCGGAAGTAAGATTGATACCGAGAATTTCAAAAAGGTAGTGAAAGAATCAATCGAAGGTTTCAAAAGCGAGATTGACATGACCGCTGAAGATTGCTATGTAGAACCAAAATACACAATCGAGTCAGAAGAAGTGAAGAAAGCATGTGACGATATGAATAAGTATCTGAAGGCAAGTGTCACTTATACTTTTGGTTCGAATACAGAAGTTGTAGATAAAGATCTGATTTCCCAGTGGGTAACGGTAGATGATAACATGGCAGTTACCTTTAACAGTGATGCAGTTGTAAAATATGTACAGCAGCTGGAGAGTAAGTATGACACTTACCAGACAAAGAGAACATTTACAACCGGAGGCGGCAACAGTGCAACGGTTGAAGGTGGAGACTATGGATGGATCATTGATGAAGCTGCCGAGATTGCAGCCCTTGAAGCGAATATCCGCAATGGAGAAACTGTAACGAGAGAGGCGAATTATTCACAGACTGCAGCAAGTCATGACGGAGCAGACTGGGGGAATACTTATGTTGAAGTCGATCTGACAAACCAGTATATGTATCTTTTTGTAAATGGTGCAATTGTGACACAGGGACCGATCGTTACCGGTAAGCCAAGCAGAGGAGATGCTACACCGCAGGGAGTATATATTCTGAAATACAAAGAAAAAGATACAACCCTTCGTGGACCAAAGAAGGAAGATGGAAGTTACGAATGGGAATCACCGGTTACTTACTGGATGCCGTTTAACGGTGGAATCGGACTGCATGATGCACCGTGGCAGACGAACTTTGGCGGGGACTGGTATCTGGAACATGGGTCACGCGGATGTGTCAACCTACAGTATGATGTTGCAGAGACGGTGTTCAACAATGTAGATTCCGGAACACCGGTTGTATGTCATTACTAAATTTGAGAGAGAGGTCAATTTTATGTATGAACTGATAAAAAGGGACGGTCGCGCCAAGCGCGGCCGCTTCCATACCGTACACGGAGTGATCGAGACTCCTGTATTTATGAATGTAGGAACAATTGCAGCGATCAAAGGGGCTGTTTCTACCGCAGATCTTGAAGAAATCGGAACACAGGTGGAATTGTCTAATACTTATCATTTGCATGTGCGTCCGGGGGATCAGGTAGTGAAAAAGCTTGGCGGGCTGCACAAATTTATGGCCTGGGACAAGCCGATCCTTACTGATTCCGGCGGATTCCAGGTGTTTTCTCTTGCCGGACTCAGAAAGATTAAGGAAGAGGGTGTATACTTCAATTCCCATATTGACGGAAGAAAGATTTTTATGGGACCGGAAGAAAGTATGCAGATTCAGTCGAATCTGGCGTCTACGATCGCAATGGCATTTGATGAATGTCCGTCCAGCGTAGCGGAAAGGAAATATATGCAGGCATCGGTAGAGCGTACAACGAGATGGCTCGCAAGATGTAAAGAAGAGATGGCAAGACTCAATTCTCTTGATGATACGATCAACAAACATCAGATGCTTTTCGGGATCAATCAGGGTGGTGTCTATGAAGATATCCGTATTGAGCATGCACAGCAGATCGCAGAGATGGATTTGGATGGATACGCAGTCGGCGGACTCGCAGTTGGTGAGACACATGAAGAGATGTACCGGATCCTGGATGCAGTAGTTCCGTGTCTTCCGGTTGCCAGACCGACCTATCTGATGGGAGTCGGAACGCCGGCAAACATTCTGGAAGCGGTAGACAGAGGTGTGGATTTCTTTGACTGCGTATATCCAAGCCGTAACGGAAGACATGGACATGTTTATACAAAACATGGTAAGCTGAATCTGTTCAATGCAAAATTTGAACTGGATGAACGCCCGATCGAAGAAGGCTGTCAGTGCCCGGCCTGCCGCCGTTATTCAAGAGCTTATATCCGTCATCTGCTGAAAGCAAAAGAGATGCTTGGAATGCGGCTTTGCGTTCTCCACAATTTATATTATTATAATCATCTTATGGAAGACATCAGAGAGGCGATCGAAGAGGGAAGATATGCCAGGTTTAAGAAAGAGACACTGGCAAAAATGGAAGAAAAAGAAGATTAGGATAAAAAAATTCTAAAATGTCTTGATGAATGTCCTATTATTGTGTATGATGGTAACAGTGTCTATTTTAGCAGGAGGAAAGAAGAATGAATAATCCAATCGTACTTATTTTATTTTACGTTGTAATTATCGGAGGATTCTGGTGGTTACTGATGAGACCACAGAAAAAGGAACAGAAGAGAGTACAGCTGATGTTATCTGAACTGGCTGTAGGAGATACTGTTCTTACAACAAGCGGTTTTTACGGAGTTGTTATTGATATTACAGATGAAGACGTAATCGTTGAATTCGGAAGCAACAAGAACTGCCGTATCCCGATGCAGAAATCTGCGATCATGCAGGTTGAAAAGCCGGAGAACAACTAAATCCAATTTTTTGAAAAAGTTGAAAAAAAGCATTGCATTTTATATGCAATGCTTTTATAATACAATTATTGGAAACGTTACCGATACCGATACCGAAACCGTTGCTGTAGAAAGATATGAGGTGCATATTATGAGAACAAGCGGTATATTACTGCCGGTGGCAAGTCTGCCATCAAAATATGGAATAGGTGCTTTTTCGAAAGAAGCATACAAGTTTGTAGATACACTTGAGAAGGCAGGTCAGAGTTACTGGCAGATCCTTCCGCTAGGTCCGACAGGGTATGGAGATTCGCCGTATCAGTCTTTCTCAACTTTTGCAGGAAATCCGTATTTTATAGACCTGGAAAAGCTGATAAAAAAGGGCTGGATTACAAAAGATGAATGTAAGGCATATGACTTTGGTGATAATGCGGGATATGTGGATTATGAAAAGATTTATAACTGCAGGTATGAGATCTTAAGAAAAGCATATGAAAGAAGCCAGATCGCAGATGATGCAGATTTTCAGAAATTCTGTAAGGAGAATAAAGAATGGCTGGATGATTATGCGCTTTATACGGAGATCAAAGCCGCGAATGATGGGAAGAGCTGGAGTGAATGGGAAGATGAATATCGTCTGAGAGATGAGCTGGCGCTGGAAAAATTCGCCAAAGAGAATCGGGAAGGCATCCTGTTCCAGAAGTTTATGCAGTATGAATTTGCAACACAGTGGGGTGCACTGAAAGCATATGCGAATGAAAAAGGGATTGAGATCATTGGTGATATCCCGATTTATGTAGCGTTCGACAGCGCAGACAGTTGGTCGCATCCGGAACTGTTCCAGTTTGATGAGAACGGACTTCCGACTGGTGTTGCAGGGTGCCCGCCAGATGCATTTAGTGCAACCGGACAGCTTTGGGGCAATCCGCTTTATAAGTGGGAATATCATAAAAAGACAGGATATGCATGGTGGATGAAGAGAATCCGTCATTGTGTTGAACTTTATGACGTGATCCGAATTGATCATTTCCGTGGATTTGATGAATATTATTCCATTCCATACGGAGATCAGACAGCGGAATTCGGACATTGGGAAAAAGGACCGGGAATGGATATTTTCCGGACGGTAAAAGAGACTCTGGGTGATGTGAAAATTATTGCAGAGGATCTTGGATTCCTGACAGACAGTGTGATCCGGATGGTGGAAGAGTCCGGATATCCGGGAATGAAAGTTCTGGAGTTTGCATTTGATTCCAGAGAGCCTAGCAACTATCTGCCACATAATTATGATAAGAACTGCGTAGTATACACGGGAACCCATGACAATGAAACACTGGCAGGATGGTACAGAGAATTAAAAAAAGAAGATAAGAAGTTCGCACTTCGCTATATGGGAAGAAAGAAACTCAGTGTCAATGAAGCAGTATGGGAAATCATCCGTCTTGCGCAGTCGAGCGTGGCGGATACCTGTATCATTCCGATTCAGGATTATCTCTGTCTCGGTAATGAAGCGAGGATCAATCATCCGTCAACCCTTGGCGGTAATTGGATCTGGAGACTTCATAGGGATGAGATCTCAAAAAAACTTGTGAAAAAGATCCGCAGGATGACAGAACTTTATTGCAGGATCCCGGAGAAGACAGAGATGCTCCTTAAGGCTGAAGATGCGGAGGACTTAGGAGAAGAAAAGAAATAAAATGGGAATGACGATTAAAGATATTGCGAAGAAGTGCGGGGTCGGAGTCAGCACCGTGTCCCGTGCGCTGAACAATCATCCGGATATCAATCCTGAGACCAAAAAGATGATTTTAAAGACGGTTGAAGAATCAAATTTTGTGCCGAATAACAGTGCGAGGAATCTGAAACGGACCGATTCGAAATCCATTGCGATTCTGGTAAAGGAGATTGATAATCCATTTTTCGCGACGATGATGCGGGTAATGGAAAAAAAGATCCGCAGACAGAAATATTCCTTTTTTATCCAGCATATGGGAAAGGATCAGGATGAGGTCGATACCGCACTGGAGCTGATCAAAGAAAAAAAGCTCAGAGGGATTATTTTCCTGGGTGGGGATTTCAGGAAGAACAAAGAGCGGATTGCAAAGATAAAGGTTCCGTTTGTTGTAAGTACGGCAGCATTTGATAAACTGCCGGAGAAATGTATCGCATCCTATGTATCAATTGACGACCGTGCGGAAAGCCGTAAGATCGTAGATTATCTGTGCGAGACCGGACATAAAAAGATTGCAATCCTTGCCTCGGATAAGAAAGATGAGAACATCGGAAAACTCAGACTGGAAGGTTACAGGGAAGCACTAAAGGCACATGGTCTGGAAGCGGATGAGGAAAGAATCTGTTATCTGGATGAAGAAGATACCACTTATTCGATGGAAAACGGATATCGGATGATGAAAAAACTGTTGAAAAAAGAAACAGAATTTACCGCAGTATTTGCAATTTCCGATCTGATGGTGATTGGTGCATGCAAGGCGCTTTTGGAAGAGGGAAAAAGGATTCCGGAAGATGTGGCGGTTGCAGGATTTGACGGACTTGACTATACCGGATTTTATCAGCCGGCGATCACTACGATGGCGCAGCCGGTCGAAGAGATCGCGAGACAGTCTGTCGGGATTCTGTTTGACATGATAGAAACAAAGAAAAGCCAGGAAGGGAAATATCTTCCGGCAACACTGAAAGAAAGAGAATCAACTACAGGAGGTAGAAGAACATGGAAGCAAGACTGACAGAGATTTTACAGGAGAAATTCCAGACAGGACTTGAACAGGCAACGAATGAACAGGTATATTATGCGCTGCTTACACTGACAAAGGAACGGATCAAAGAAGGCCCGAAGAACGAAGGAAAGAGAAAACTCTATTATATTTCCGCAGAATTCCTGATCGGAAAGCTTTTATCCAACAACCTGATCAACCTTGGAATTTATGATGAGACAGCAGAGGTGCTGAAAAAGCACGGGAAAAATCTTGCAGAGATCGAAGAAGTTGAACCGGAACCGTCTCTTGGAAATGGTGGACTTGGACGATTGGCAGCCTGCTTCCTGGATTCCATTGCAACACTCGGACTTCCGGGAGACGGAATCGGACTGAACTATCATATGGGTCTGTTCAAACAGGTATTTACCGACCACAAACAGGATGAACAGAAGAATCCGTGGATTGAAAAAGACAGCTGGCTCAATGATACCGGTATTTCATTTGAAGTCCCGTTCAAGGATTTCAGTCTTCGTTCCCATCTGTATGATATTGATGTAACCGGATACGAAGGCGGAAGCAACAAACTTCATCTTTTTGATGTAGAGACGGTAAATGATGCAATCGTTGGAAACGGAATCAATTTTGATAAGAACGATATCCGTGAGAACCTGACGCTGTTCCTCTATCCGGATGACAGCGACAAGGCAGGAAATCTGCTCCGTATTTATCAGCAGTATTTTATGGTTTCCAATGCAGCACAGTATATCATCCGCGAGTGTGAAGAAAAGGGATATGATCTCAGAAAGCTTCATGAGCATGTGGCGATCCAGATCAATGATACACATCCTTCTATGGTTATTCCGGAGCTGATCCGTCTTCTTGTTCAGAAACAGATCGACTTCAATGAGGCGATTGAGATCGTACAGAAGACCTGCGCATATACCAATCACACCATCCTCGCAGAAGCACTGGAAAAATGGCCGGTTGATTATCTGGAGCAGGTTGCACCGCAGATCGTTCCGATCATCCGAGATCTGGATGCAAGAATTAAGGGAAGATATAAAGATCCGAGAGTCCATATTATCGATGATCAGAATCGTGTACACATGGCTCATATGGACATCCATTATGGATACAGTGTCAACGGAGTTGCTTATCTTCATACAGAGATCCTGAAAAATGAAGAGCTGAAACCGTTCTACGACATTTACCCACAGAAATTCAACAACAAGACTAATGGTATTACGTTCAGAAGATGGCTGCTGCACTGCAACCATGAACTGACTGCATGGCTGGATGAGAAGATCGGACCGGATTACCGAAAAGATGCAACAAAGCTTGAAAAACTGCTTGACTATGTAAATGATGAGGAAACTTTAAAGAGCCTTCTTGTAGTAAAACAGAAAAAGAAAGAGGATCTGGCAGCTTACTTAAAAGAAACACAGGGACTGGAAATCAATCCAAATTCAATTTTTGATATTCAGGTAAAACGTCTGCATGAATACAAGCGTCAGCAGATGAATGCATTATATGTGATCTATAAATATCTGGAGATCAAGAGCGGAAAGAAACCGGAGACTCCGATCACGGTAATCTTTGGAGCCAAGGCTGCACCGGCTTATATTATTGCAAAGGATATCATTCATCTGATCCTCTGCCTGCAGGAGCTGATTGATAACGATCCGGAAGTTGCACCGTATCTGAAAGTGGTTATGGTAGAAAACTACAACGTGACACTGGCAGAAAAGCTGATCCCGTCCTGTGATATTTCTGAACAGATTTCTCTTGCATCCAAAGAAGCAAGTGGAACAGGTAACATGAAATTCATGCTGAACGGGGCTGTGACAATGGGAACAGAAGATGGAGCCAACGTAGAAATCCATCAGTTTGTAGGGGATGAAAATATCTACATCTTCGGAGAATCCAGTGAACAGGTTATCGAGCATTACCGCAAGATGGATTATAATGCAGTTGATTACTATATCAATGATGAAGAGATCCGCAGACTGGTAGACTTTATCATCAGCCCGGAACTTCTCCGTATCGGAGATAAATACCTGCTTCTTGAACTGCATGCAGAACTGATCCGTAAAGACTGGTTCATGACACTTCTTGATGTGAAAGATTATATCCAGAAGAAAGAACAGGCTTACGCAGATTATGAAGACCGCATGGCATGGGCAAAGAAGATGGTTGTGAATATCGCAAAAGCAGGATATTTCTCATCTGACAGAACCATTGCTGAATACAACAGAGACATCTGGCATCTGTAAAATGTATATGTAAAAAACAGAAGTCTGTCCTGAAAAAACAGAGACAGACTTCTGTTTTTTGTGCAAAAGTGTATTTTTATACGGTTTCTGCAGGAACTTTCTGTATTTCCCTTATTGCGGGAAAAGAGAAGGATATGCTATGATAAGGAGAAATATTGCTGTTTGTTTTCCGGATATGGAAAAGTTTTTGGGAAGATCCGGGAAGCAATAGAAGCAGATGAGAGGTGAATATATGGAAAAAAGAAGAAAAAGTGCATCACTTTTGCCGGTCGGTGTATTTCTGGTATTTTATCTGGGACTGGGTATTTTATTTGAATACATAATGAAAATTCCAATGGGGTTTTATAATGTACCGATCGTAGTGGCGTTTCTGGCGGCACTCCTGGTCGCGTGTCTGCAGAACAGAAAGGTTGGCTTTGATGAGAAGCTGGAGATCATGGGACGGGGAATCGGAGATAAGAATATTATCACAATGCTGCTGATTTTCCTGACGGCGGGAACTTTTGTGGGAGTGGTTGGAAGAAGCAGTGCAGAGAGTGTGGCGTATTTTATGCTATCGATCATCCCGGCACGGTTTGCGGTTGCCGTTCTGTTTGTGGTTGCATGTTTTGTTTCAACAGCAATGGGAACTTCGGTTGGGACGATCACCCTTCTGACTCCGATTGCGGCGGCAGTTTCGCAGTCGTCCGGTTTTTCCCTGGCACTTTGCGTGGCATCGGTGATGGGAGGCTCCATGTTCGGGGACAATCTTTCTTTCATATCAGATACAACAATTGCTGCCTGCAACGGGCAGGGATGTGAGATGAAAGATAAATTCCGGGAAAATTTCTGGATCGCACTTCCGGCGGCGATCGTATCGTTGGTTCTGATCCTGATCAGCTCTTTCCGGGCAGAGATCGGAACGGCAGTTACGCACGAATACAATCTGACGCAGATCATTCCGTATGTGCTGGTGCTGGTCGGCGGGATCGCAGGGTTCAACGTCTTTCTGGTACTTTTGACAGGAATTGTGTCCGGTGCGGTGATCATGCTTGCAATGGGGCAGGTAACACCGTATGAAATGCTTGCTGCCATGGGCTCAGGTGTATCCGGGATGTTTGAAACCTGTATGGTGGCGGTGCTGGTTGCTGCAATGTGTGCGCTGATCCGGGAAAATGGTGGCTTTGATGTATTGCTGGATGTGATCCACCGTGTCTTTAAGGGATCGAAAAGTGGTCAGCTGGGTGTTGGTATTTTGGTAGCGCTCCTGGATGTGGCAACAGCGAACAATACCGTAGCAATTGTGATGGCTAATCCAATTGCAAAGGAAATGGCAGACGATTATCAGATCACACCGAGAAAGACAGCCTCCCTTCTGGATACTTTTTCCTGTATTTCACAGGGGGTGATCCCGTATGGTGCGCAGATGCTTGTGGCAATTTCGGCAGTGCATGAGCTCGGCGGTGAGATTTCTGCATTTCAGATCATTCCGAAGCTTTTTTATCCGGGAATGCTGTTTGTCAGTTCGCTGATCTTTATCTTTGTGATTCCACAGAAAACAGGAAAATAAAACAGAGTTCACTCTGGATTTTTATACTTTTACAGATTAAAGGGTTGAAACCTGACGAAAAATACGGTATTATAGTGTTTAACAGATTTTTGGAACAAAAAATGGTACAAAAATCACAGATACATAGAAGGGAATGACAAAGATGAGCCTGAAAATCGGAGTAATTAAAGGTGACGGAATCGGTCCGGAGATTGTAACGGAAGCGATGAAGGTTCTTGATAAAGCAGGAGAGGTATACGGATTTGACTGTTCTTATGAACAGCTGCTTCTTGGGGGCGCATCCATTGATGTACATGGAGTCCCGCTTACAGATGAGACGGTAGCAAAAGCAAAAGCATGTGATGCCGTACTGATGGGATCCATTGGAGGAGATGCAAAGACTTCCCCGTGGTATAAGCTGGAACCGTCAAAGAGACCGGAGGCCGGTCTTCTGAAGATCAGAAAAGAACTGAACCTGTTTGCAAATCTGCGTCCGGCAGTTTTGTATAATGAACTGAAGGGTGCATGCCCTCTGAAAGAAGAGATTACAGAAGGCGGATTTGATCTGATGATCATGCGTGAACTGACAGGCGGTCTTTATTTTGGAGAGAGGAAGACAGAAGAAGTGGATGGTGTGATGACTGCATTCGATTCACTTACCTATAATGAGGATGAGATCCGCAGGATTGCGATCCGCGCGTTTGACATTGCAATGAAGAGAAGAAAGAAAGTGACAAGCGTCGATAAGGCGAATGTACTGGATTCTTCAAGACTCTGGAGAAAAGTAGTAGAAGAAGTTGCGAAAGATTATCCGGAAGTTACACTGGAGCATATGCTGGTTGACAACTGTGCAATGCAGCTTGTAAGAGATCCGAAGCAGTTTGATGTCATTCTTACAGAGAATATGTTCGGAGACATCCTTTCTGATGAAGCAAGCATGGTAACCGGTTCGATCGGAATGCTGGCAAGTGCAAGTCTGAATGAAACCAGGTTCGGACTGTATGAACCAAGTGGCGGTTCGGCACCGGATATAGCAGGACAGGGAATTGCAAACCCGATAGCAACAATTCTTTCAGCAGCAATGATGCTTCGTTTCAGCCTGGATCAGGATAAAGCAGCAGATGCGATTGAAGCAGCAGTTTCCCAGGTGTTAAAAGATGGATACAGAACCGGGGATATTATGTCAGACGGATGTACAAAGGTTGGAACAGCCCGGATGGGAGATCTGATCTGCGAAAGAATTCGATAGTCAAGGATTGGGAAAGATACAGTTCCGTACTGCTATGGGGAAAGAAAAGCAGGACGGAACTGTAATAGAATAGAGCCAAAAGTTACAGGAGGATTATAAAATCATGAGAAGTGATAATGTAAAAACAGGTATGCAGCAGGCGCCGCACAGATCATTGTTCAATGCGCTTGGTCTTACAAAAGAAGAACTGGAGAGACCGCTTGTCGGAATCGTATGTTCTTATAACGAAATCGTTCCGGGACATATGAACCTGGATAAAATTGCAAATGCAGTAAAGATGGGAGTTGCCATGGCAGGTGGAACACCGATCATGTTCCCGGCGATCGCAGTCTGTGACGGTATTGCAATGGGACACATCGGTATGAAGTATTCTCTGGTAACGAGAGATCTGATCGCAGATTCGACAGAAGCAATGGCAATGGCGCATCAGTTTGACGCCCTTGTTATGATCCCGAACTGTGATAAAAATGTACCTGGGCTTTTGATGGCAGCAGCCCGTATTAATGTACCTACAGTGTTCGTCAGTGGCGGACCAATGCTTGCGGGACATGTAAAAGGACAGAAGAGAAGTCTTTCCAGCATGTTCGAGGCAGTTGGATCCTACGCAGCAGGAACAATGGACGAATGTGATGTATGTGAATTTGAAAATAAAGTATGTCCTACCTGCGGATCATGCTCCGGAATGTATACAGCCAACAGTATGAACTGTCTGACAGAAGTACTTGGTATGGGGCTTCAGGGAAATGGAACAATTCCGGCTGTATATTCAGAAAGAATCCGTCTTGCAAAACATGCAGGTATGCAGGTAATGGAAATGTACAGAAGAAATATCCGTCCGAGAGACATTATGACAAAAGAAGCCATCTTAAATGCCCTTACTGTTGATATGGCACTTGGATGCTCAACCAACAGTATGCTTCACCTTCCGGCGATTGCACATGAGATCGGTATGGATTTTGAGATTGATTTTGCAAATGGAATCAGCGAAAAGACTCCGAACCTCTGTCACCTTGCACCGGCAGGTCCGACATATATGGAAGACTTGAATGAAGCGGGTGGTGTATATGCTGTTATGAACGAGCTGAATAAGAAAGGTCTTCTTTACACAGACTGCATGACAGTAACCGGAAAGACAGTTGGAGAAAATATCGCAGGATGCGAAAACAAAAATCCGGAAGTAATCCGTCCGATCGACAATCCATACAGCCAGACGGGTGGACTTGCAGTCCTCAAAGGTAATATCGCACCGGATGGCAGTGTTGTAAAACGTTCTGCAGTTGTACCGGAAATGCTGGTACATGAAGGACCTGCAAGAGTATTTGAATGTGAAGATGATGCGATCAAGGCAATTAAAGGCGGAGATATCCATCCGGGAGATGTTGTAGTTATCCGTTACGTCGGACCAAAGGGTGGTCCTGGTATGCCGGAAATGCTGAATCCGACTTCTGCAATCGCAGGTATGGGACTTGGTTCATCGGTAGCACTTATTACAGACGGACGTTTCAGCGGTGCATCCCGTGGAGCTTCTATCGGACACGTATCACCGGAAGCGGCAGTCGGCGGTCCGGTAGCACTGATCGAGGAAGGCGATATCATCGAGATCGATATCCCGAACCTGAAATTAAATGCAAGAATTTCAGATGAAGAACTTGCAAGAAGAAAAGAAAAATGGCAGCCAAGAGAACCGGAAGTTACAACAGGATATCTTGCAAGATATGCAGCAATGGTAACTTCAGGAAACCGTGGAGCAGTTCTGGAAGTTCCACACAAATAAAATAAAATCTGGACAAGGGGAATGTACAATGCAGTTAAATGGTGCAGAAATACTGATAGAGTGTTTAAAAGAGCAGGGCGTGGATACCGTATTCGGATATCCGGGCGGCGCAATTTTAAATGTATATGATGAATTATATAAGCATAGTAATGAAATCAGACATATCCTTACATCGCATGAGCAGGGAGCTTCTCATGCGGCAGACGGATATGCGCGTGCCACTGGTAAGGTTGGGGTGTGTTTTGCAACCAGTGGACCTGGAGCAACAAATCTCGTAACAGGAATCGCGACCGCATTTATGGATTCTATTCCGATCGTTGCGATCACCTGTAATGTAGGGGTACCGCTTCTTGGAAAAGACAGCTTCCAGGAAATTGACATTACCGGTATTACGATGCCGATCACAAAGTATAATTTTATTGTGAAGAATGTCAATGATCTTGCAAAGACGATTCGCAAGGCGTTTGAGATCGCACAGTCCGGAAGACCGGGACCGGTGCTGATCGATATCCCAAAAGATGTGACAGGCAATAAAGCAGAGTATGAGCCTGTCAAAATCCAGCCAATCGTAAAATACAAAAAAGAAATCTGCATGGAAGATATTGACAAGGCAGTAGAGATGATCGAAGAAGCAAAGCGTCCGTTTGTATTCGTCGGAGGCGGAGCTATATTATCTGATGCAAGTGAAGAACTCCGTGCATTCGTAGACAAGGTACAGTGTCCGGTATGTGATTCCCTGATGGGAAAAGGTGCATTTCCGGGAACTGATGAACTTTATACAGGAATGCTTGGTATGCATGGTACCAAGACATCGAACTTTGGAGTCAGTGAAAGCGATCTTCTGATCGTAGTCGGTGCAAGATTCTCCGACCGTGTCACAGGTAATCCAAATAAATTTGCAAGTAATGCAAAAATTCTCCAGTTTGATATTGATGTGGCAGAGATGAACAAAAATGTCATTATCGATGAAGGTGTGGTTGGAGATATCAAAGAAGTGCTTGCGGCAGTTAATGAAAAACTGCCACAGCAGGAACACACCGAATGGATCAAAAAGATCCAGGAATATAAAGCAAAATACCCGCTTGCCTATCATCCGGAAAGTCTGACCGGTCCGTATGTGATCGAAGAGATTTACAAACAGACAGAAGGTGATGCGATCATCGTCACAGAAGTTGGACAACATCAGATGTGGGCAGCGCAGTATTATAAATTCACAAAACCGAGAACACTGCTTACGTCAGGTGGTCTTGGAACCATGGGATACGGTCTTGGAGCCGCAATCGGAGCCAAGATGGGCAGACCGGAGAAGACGGTAGTCAATATCGCCGGAGACGGATGCTTCCGTATGAATATGAATGAAGTTGCAACAGCGGCGCGTTATAACATTCCAATTATCCAGGTTGTAGTGAACAACCATGTGCTTGGTATGGTAAGACAGTGGCAGAATCTGTTTTACGGACAGCGCTATTCAGCAACTGTTCTGAATGATGCAGTAGATTTTGTGAAACTCGCAGAAGCGATGGGGGCGAAAGCGGTAAGAGCTACGACCAGAGAAGAATTCGCAGATGCATTTAAGTTTGCTTTAAATGCAGGCGGTCCGGTGGTGATTGACTGCCAGATCGACAGCGATGACAAGGTATGGCCGATGGTTGCTCCGGGTGCTCCGATCAGTGAAGCTTTTGACGAGAAGGATCTGCAGGAAAAACAGCAGACAAACTAAAAAACATATGCAGCGACAGATACGCAGAGCAGGAATGGAGGAGTAATATGAAACGAGTTTACAATTTTTCAGCAGGACCGGCAGTACTGCCGGAAGAAGTTTTACGAGAAGCAGCAGATGAGATGCTGGATTACAAAGGATGTGGAATGTCCGTTATGGAGATGAGTCATCGCTCGAAAGCTTTTGCTGAAATCATTGAAACCGCTGAACAGGATCTTCGTGATTTGATGGGAATCCCGGATAATTACAAAGTACTGTTCCTTCAGGGTGGCGCAAGCCAGCAGTTTGCAATGATTCCAATGAATCTGATGAAGAACAAAGTAGCGGATTATATTGTTACCGGGCAGTGGGCTAAAAAAGCAGCTGCCGAGGCATCCAAATATGGAAAGGTGAATAAGATCGCATCGTCCGAGGATAAAACCTTTTCGTACATTCCTGACTGTTCGGATCTGCCGGTTGATGAAGATGCAGATTATGTATATATCTGCGAAAATAATACAATTTACGGAACCAAATTTAAGGAACTTCCGAACACGAAAGGCAAGACACTGGTAGCGGATGTATCATCCTGCTTCCTGTCTGAGCCTGTAGATGTGACAAAATATGGTCTCATCTATGGCGGAGTCCAGAAGAATATCGGACCAGCGGGTGTTGTTATCGCGATCATCCGTGAAGATCTGATTACAGAGGATGTACTTCCTGGAACACCGACCATGCTTACATACAAGACACATGCAGACGCAGGTTCTCTTTACAATACACCGCCGGCATACGGAATCTATATCTGCGGTAAGGTATTTAAATGGCTCAAAAAGATGGGCGGACTGGAAGTTATGAAAGAACGCAACGAAAAGAAAGCCAAACTGCTCTATGACTACCTGGATCAGAGCAAACTGTTCAAAGGTACGGTAGAAAAGAAAGACCGTTCTCTTATGAATGTACCATTTGTGACAGGCAGTGACGAGCTGGATGCCAAATTTGTAAAAGAGGCAAAAGAAGCAGGTCTTGAGAACCTGAAAGGACACCGTACTGTTGGGGGTATGCGTGCAAGTATTTATAACGCAATGCCATACGAAGGTGTGGAAGCCCTGGTTGCATTTATGAAGAAGTTTGAGGAGGAGAATCTGTAATATGTATAAATATTTTTGCTTAAACCCGATTTCTCCTGTTGGACTGGAGAAATTCAGTGATGACTATGTGCCTGCCGGTGAGATGGCAGGAGCAGATGCGGCACTTGTAAGAAGTGCCGGAATGCATGAACTGGAATTTGATAAAGATTTAAAAGCGATTGCCCGTGCCGGAGCCGGTGTAAATAATATTCCACTGGACAAATGTGCGGAGCAGGGAATCGTTGTATTTAATACGCC
This sequence comes from Coprococcus sp. RTP21204st1_G4_RTP21204_210225, assembly GCF_040915385.1. Lineage (NCBI taxonomy): Bacteria > Bacillati > Bacillota > Clostridia > Lachnospirales > Lachnospiraceae > Coprococcus > Coprococcus sp. RTP21204st1_G4_RTP21204_210225. The sequence goes on from NZ_JBCPDP010000004.1 coordinate 84,657, forward strand.
AGGGGCAAATGCCAATGGTGTAAAAGAGTTGGTGATCGCCGGTATGCTGCTTGCATCCAGAGATATCCTTGGCGGTATCAACTGGGTACAGGAGAACGAAGAGGATGGCAATATTGCCAAAGATGCAGAAAAAGCGAAAAAAGCATTTGCAGGCTGTGAGATCCAGGGAAAGAAGCTTGGTGTGATCGGTCTTGGTGCAATCGGTGTCCTGGTTGCGAATGCGGCTACGCATCTTGGGATGGAAGTGTATGGTTATGATCCATATGTTTCTGTAGATTCTGCATGGAGACTTTCAAGAAGTATCCATCACACTAAGAATGTAGATGAGATCTACAAGGAGTGTGATTATATCACAATCCATGTACCGGCACTGGAAGATACAAAGGGTATGATCAATAAGAATGCCATCAGTCTGATGAAAGAGGGCGTTGTGATCCTGAACTTTGCAAGAGATGTACTGGTGAACAGTGAAGACATTGTGGATGCACTTGTTGGTGGAAAAGTCGGACGCTATGTAACTGACTTTCCGACACCGGAGATCGCAGGAGTGAAGCATGCGATTGTCATTCCGCATCTGGGAGCGTCAACTGCTGAATCAGAAGACAATTGTGCAAAGATGGCAGTAGAAGAGCTGAAGGATTTCCTGGAAAATGGAAATATCCGTAATTCTGTCAACTTCCCGGCATGCGATATGGGTGTAAGGGATAAGACAAGAATTACGATCCTGCACAGGAATATTCCGAACATGATCGGTCAATTTACTGCGCTTCTGGCAAAGGATAATGTCAATATCGATGATATGACGAATAAGAGCCGTGGCAGCTATGCATATACGATGATCGATGTGGATAATGATGTGGCAGAAGACGTGGTAAAAGGTCTGGAAATGATCGAGGGTGTTCTGAAAGTCAGAGTAATTGCATAAAAAGTGACAGAGGGTGCGTTTGGAAAAGCGCATCCTTTTTTGTTAAAAAAATAGGAATCCTGTTAAAAAAATAAGAATCCTGTTAAATGATTAATTACTGCCATTTCGGTAGCATTTCAAAAAAAAGTGTGTTACACTCGCAATAGATTGTGGCGGACTGTTATTGCAAGGAAAGAAGATACAAAGAGTATCAATATGTCATATACAGGGAGGTATTTAATATGGCAATAACAATCGGCATAAACGGATTTGGACGTATTGGAAGAGTTGCATTCCGCATTGCCATCAATCAGCCGGAAAAATTTAAAATTTGTGGGATCAATGTGAGAAACGCAGATCTGGATTATATGATTTATATGATCCGTTACGATTCGATCTTTGGACGTTTCCAGGGAAGTCTGGAAAAATATGAGGATGGAATTGTTGTAAATGGCGAGAAGATCCGAGTGTATTCAGAAAATGATGCTGCTGACATTCCGTGGGGAGAGTGTGGAGCAGAATACATTATAGATGCGACAGGTGCTTACTGTACGACAGAAAAAGCAATGGCACATATCCGGGGTGGAGCAAAGAAAGTGATCATCTCTGCACCGGCTAAAGATCAGGACACACCGACATTTGTAATGGGCGTGAATCATGAACTTTATCAGTCATCTATGCAGGTCGTTTCAAATGCATCTTGCACAACAAACTGTCTTGCACCGATCTGTAAGGTTTTGGAGGATAATTATGGAATAGAGTATGGTCTGATGTCTACCATCCATTCAGCTACAGCAAAACAGAAGGTAGTTGACTGCCGTTCGCTGAAAGACTGGCGTACAGGTCGTGCTGTATTCGGAAATCTGATCCCATCTTCAACAGGAGCTGCAAAAGCAATCTCACTTGTTATTCCGGCGTTAAAGGACCGCATGAATGGAATTTCTTATCGTGTACCGACTTCAGATGTATCCATTGTGGATCTGAATGTCGCGTTGAAGACAGAAACCACTTATGAAGATATCTGTAAGAAAATGAAGAAAGCTTCCGAAACAACTCTTAAGGAGATTCTGGATTATGTGGATGATGAAGTTGTTTCTTCCGATTTTATCGGAGATAATCACGCATCCTCTTTTGATGCAAGGGAAGGAATCCAGGTAAACGGTCATTTTTTCAAACTGATCAGTTTTTATGATAATGAATGGGGATATACCAGTCAGATCTTCCGCCTGATTTCGCATATGTACCAGGTGGACCATGGTGTAAAATAAAACAGATTGTAAATGAAAAAGTAAAACGTATATCAGCAGTAACAGTCAGAAGCCATGAAAGAAAGAGTATCACGTGAACAAGAAGAAACGTGATACTCTTTTTGCTACATAGGAACATTCATTCTTATTTGGTATTTAAAATTTTTCAAAATGTTTTTTCAAAGGCAGAAAATATCGTCTTTTTTATAACGATACTTGCGTATTTTGAAAAATATGGTATGATAAAGGACAAAAGTAGCACTTTACAGTGTGAAAATGTAACGCAGGAGGAAGAGATAATGGCATACGAGATTACAGGACATACAGTCCTTACCGGATTACTGGGGAGTCCGGTAGCACACAGCATTTCCCCAATGATGCATAACGAGGCATTTCGCCAGCTGGAGCTGGATTACGCATATTTGGCATTTGATGTTGGAACAGATAACTTAAAGACAGCAGTAGATGGTCTGAAAGTCATGGGAGTCAGAGGATTCAACCTGACTATGCCTGACAAGAATCTGATGTGCTCACTGGTTGATAAACTTTCACCGGCATCTGAGATCGGTGGGGCGGTCAACACTGTTGTAAATGATAACGGTGTCCTGACAGGTTATACGACAGACGGAATTGGATTCATGCGTGCAGTCAGTGAGACAGGCGTTGATATCATTGGCAAGAAAATGACACTTCTTGGAGCGGGTGGAGCCGCAGCAGCGATTCTGATCCAGGCAGCACTTGACAAAGTAGCAGAGATTTCGGTATTCAACATCCGTGATGAATTCTTCACACGTGCGGAGAAGACAATCGAGAAACTTCATGAGAAGACAGACTGCAAGATCAACCTCTATGACTTTTCTGACCCGGAAGTCCTCAAAAAGGAGATCGCAGAAAGTGCAATTCTGGTAAACGGAACTTCCATCGGTATGGCACCGAAGACAGACAGATGTATCATCACAGATGACAGTGTGTTCAGAAAAGATCTGTTTGTATTTGATGTAATCTACAATCCGGAAGAGACGTTATTCCTGAAGAAAGCAAAAGCAGCAGGATGCCAGACACTGAACGGTCTGAATATGCTGTTATATCAGGGTGCTGCATCATTTGAACTCTGGACAGGAAAAGAAATGCCGGTTGATATTATCAAAGAAAAATATTTCTCGCGTTAATATGCTGAAAATGATTGACAAAGCCTATTGATTCGTGTAACATAAACTATAGATTTTGAAAATTACATATTCTACTATCAAAATACAATGAAAAGAAGTAGTAAATATAATAAGACGTCACAGAGAGTCCTTTATCGGTGGAAGAAGGATACCGAAGATTATATTGAATTCCTCTTGGAGTAGGATACTGAATGCATTCTTTTGAAGAATTGTTAATAGGTATTTCCGGTAGCAGCCGTTATCTGCAAGGGTATAACCGTTATGAACGACGTACCTGACGAGGCAGTTGTCGTGAGACAATTGTAAAATGAGGTGGAACCACGAAGTATATAATACTCTCGTCCTCTGTTTTTACAGAAGACGGGGGTTTTTTGTTTCATAGGAAATTCCGAAGGAACTTCTAAAAGACATATTCGATGATTAGTAGAGAGAAGAGAAAGGGAAAAAGATTATGATTATCGTATTAAAACCAAGAACAAGTGATGAAAACGTAAAACGAGTTGAGAATATGGTCCGTGCAAAGGGACTGGAAGTACATACTGTAAAAGGTGAGGATCTTACAATTATCGGCTGTATCGGCGATACGGTCCGTGTGGATCCAAAGCTTTTCGAAGTAGACTCTTCTGTTGAGAAAGTTATGCATGTACAGGAACCTTATAAACTTGTAAACCGTGCATTCCATCCGGACGATACCATCGTAGATGTATCTGGTGTCAAAGTTGGCGGCGGACATCTGGCACTGATCGCCGGACCTTGTTCTGTGGAGTCAGAAGAGCAGGTGATCGAGATCGCAAAGGCTGTTAAGGCATCCGGTGCAAATATGCTCCGTGGTGGTGCATTCAAGCCGAGAACAAGCCCATATTCATTCCAGGGACTGGGCCTTGAAGGTCTGGAAATCTTATGTGCAGCAAGAGAAGAGACAGGGCTTCCGATCGTAACAGAGCTGATGTCACCGGAATATCTGGAAATCTTCGATGAAAAGGTAGACCTGATCCAGATCGGTGCACGTAACATGCAGAACTATGACCTGTTAAAACAGCTCGGACAGACAAAGAGACCGATCCTTTTGAAGAGAGGACTTAATGCAACTTACGAAGAATGGATGATGTCAGCAGAATACATTATGGCATCTGGAAATCCAAATGTTATCCTCTGCGAAAGAGGAATCCGTACCTTCGAGACTTATACCAGAAATACACTGGATCTTCAGTCTATTCCGGTAGTAAGAAAACTCAGCCATCTTCCGGTAGTTGTAGACCCGAGCCACGCAGGAGGAAAATGGTGGCTGGTTGATCCGATGGCAAAAGCATCAGTTGCAGCAGGAGCGGACGGGTTGATCATCGAAGTACATAACAGTCCGGAAACGGCACTTTGTGACGGAGCACAGTCGCTGAAACCGGAAAAATATGATACACTGTTAAAAGAGATTACCGGAATCGCAAAAGCAGTCGGTAAAGAAATGTAAAAAACAGCAGCCTGGGAGGAACAAAACGATGAAAATGACGGTAGATTTAAAGGAACACAGCTATCCGATCTATATTGAAAGAGGAATTCTGAAAGAAGCGGCAGAAAGAATAGCGGAAGTATATCAGGGATCAAAGATCATGATCATTTCCGATGACAGAGTTTATTCTTATTACGGAGAAGCGCTTAAAAAAAATCTTTCTGAAAAATATGAGTGTGCGGAAACCGTGATTCCACATGGAGAACCGTCAAAAGCATTCGAAACCCTTCCGGGGGTATACAGTTCTCTTCTGGAAGCAAAGATTTCCAGAACAGACCTGATCGTTGCACTTGGCGGTGGAGTGGTAGGAGACCTTGCCGGATTTGTGGCAGCGACCTTTCTTAGAGGAATCAAGTTCGTACAGATTCCAACTTCCATTCTTGCACAGGTAGATTCTTCTGTTGGTGGAAAAGTTGCAGTCGATCTTCCACAGGGTAAGAACCTGGTAGGTGCTTTTTATCAGCCGAAGATGGTACTGATCGATCCGGATGTGCTGGAAACCTTGCCGGAGCGTTACGTGACGGATGGCATGGGGGAGGTTATCAAATACGGATGCATCAAAGACCGCAAGCTTTTTGATCTTCTGGAAAAATGCGGATGCTATGAGAATCTGAAAGAGCATTTAACTGATGTGATCGCAACCTGTGTCGATATCAAACGTCGCGTTGTGGAAGAAGACGAGTTTGATATCGGAGAGAGGATTCTCCTGAACTTCGGACATACCCTTGCCCACACCATTGAGCAGCACTTCCACTATGAAAGAGAAAGCCACGGTGAAGCCGTAGCCATCGGAATGTACCAGATCACAAAGATTGCTGAAGAGAAAGGACTCACCAAAAAAGGCGAAGCCGAGCACATCCGGAAAGTCCTGGAAGCTTATAAACTTCCGGTAAAAGCCGATGTCCCACTCCCACAGCTTACCGAAGCAATCAAGCTGGATAAAAAAACACTGAATAATAAATTAAAAGTCGTCCTTCTCCATGAAATCGGAGATTCCTATACATACCCGACCGGACAGGAATTCTTTGATGGGGATAGGACAGTATAAGTAAATACGATAAATAAGAATGCCGTAAAACCATGAAAGATATTGGTTTTACGGCATTTTAGTTAATTTCTGCGCATATGCCATAATAGCTTGACACCATATATGACACCATTCATAATAAAAGGAGAGATAAATAATGTCAAAATGGGATAAACTGATAATGCAGATATGTAATTTATCAAAAGACATCCGGTTTGATGAACTGCGGAAAGTGTTGGAAAGCTATGGTGATGAAATGAATTCGCCCAAGGGAGGAAGCAGTCATTATACATTCAGAAAGTGTGGCTGTATGCCAGTTACAATACCAAAGCATGAACCGATCAAAAAAGTATATGTAGAAATGGTAAGACAGATAGTAGAAAGTGAGACGAGGAAAGATGAAAACGCTGAATGAATATATGAAAATGCCTTATCGAATGGAAATTGTAGAGGATGAAGAGGAAGGTGGATTTGTAGTTTCATATCCAGATTTGCCAGGGTGTATTACCTGTGGCGAGACAATAGAAAGTGCAGTACAAAATGCATTAGATGCAAAAAGAACTTGGATTGAAGCAGCATTAGAAGAAAGAATTGAGATATATGAACCAGACAGCTTGGAAAATTATTCTGGACAGTTCAAATTAAGGATTCCAAGAAGTCTTCATAGATCTCTAGCAGAACACTCTAAAAAAGAAGGAATTAGTATGAATCAATACTGTATATATCTTCTTACAAAAAATGATGCAGTATTTTCAAAATAATATGATATAAAAAAGAGCTTCTTGTTTGTCAGAAAAGTAAAAATATACTAACAAACAGCCGCAAGAGAACCATAAAACAGGACAGATTCCATTTTTGTGCAATGGAGATGAGACTCAAAAATCGTGGAAGCCATTGCTGAACACGATTTTCGCTTTCAGAGGCTCATCGGAATGGTTTGCACAAAGGAAGCTGTCCTGTTTTATGGTTCTTTTGCGGCGTCTGTTCGCTAATATATCCTTACTATCCCGCCAACAAAATTTATCTCATATTTCTCTTCGCAAGCAAATCATGAATCTTATCCGTCGGATTCATAACCGCACTAATAGATGTAGAATGATTCATCGAATCAATGATCAGTGCAAGGAACTTACTCATATCTGCTTCAATGAAATACGGTTTATCATGAAGCTGAGGAGGCAGATAGGTCAGATTGGTTGTGATCAGTCTGTCCAGATAGCCCTTTTCATAATATTCATCGAACTTGTCAAGACCTTCTGTGAAGAGACCAAAAGTAGTACATACAAATACACGCTCAGCACCGCGGTCTTTTAACTGCCTGGTAACATCCAGCATACTTTCACCGGAAGAAATCATGTCATCGATGATGATAACGGTCTTTCCATGTACATCGTCACCTAAGAATTCATGTGCAACGATCGGATTTTTACCATTTACGATGGTAGAATAATCACGGCGTTTGTAGAACATACCCATATCAACACCGAGTACGTTGGAGAAGTATACGGCTCTTTGCATTGCACCTTCATCCGGGCTGATGATCATCAGATGGTCTTTGTCTGCTTTCAGATCCGGTTCTGCTTTAAACAGAGCTTTGATGAACTGATACAGAGGGTTGAAGCTGTCGAAACCATTGAGTGGGATCGCATTCTGTACACGCGGATCATGTGCGTCAAATGTAAGAATGTTAGATACACCCATTGCGGTTAATTCTTCCAGAGCCATTGCACAGTCCAGAGATTCGCGTTTGGTTCTCTTGTGCTGGCGGCTTTCGTAAAGGAATGGCATAATTACATTTACACGGTGTGCCTTTCCTGTAGAAGCGGAGATGATACGCTTCAGATCCTGATAGTGATCATCCGGTGACATATGATTGATATGTCCGTTTACTGTGTATGTCAGGCTGTAGTTGCAGACATCCACCATAATAAAGAGATCTTTTCCGCGGATACTTTCGCCAAACATTCCCTTTGCTTCCCCCGAACCAAAACGTGGGCAACTGTTCTTTGCAAGATAAGAATCTGCTTCATAAGATGAATAGATTGCAGGATCCAGAAAATCATGCAGAGAATTTTTGCGGAACGATACGATGTACTGATCCACTTTTTCTGCCAGATCCTTGCAGCTTTCCAGGGCAGCAATTTTAAGTGGTGCTGTTGGAAGAGCTTTTTCCATAAGTTCGATATTTGTCATGAGTGCCTCCTTATAATAAGCGTTTTAAGTGCTTTTTATCTAATCTTACTTATCTTTTATACCATTATTTAAAAGCAATGACAAGAAAGAGGCGTTAAAAAATTGCATTTTTTGAAGAAATCTAGTATGATATAGAAGCAGAATTCCGAATAAATATCAGGAGGAAGAAAATATGAGTAAACCAGTTGTTGCCATTGTAGGGCGGCCGAACGTTGGAAAGTCGACGCTTTTTAATGCACTGGCAGGAGAAAAGATAGCAATCGTTAAAGATACGCCGGGTGTTACCCGCGACAGAATTTATGCAGAAGTGAATTGGCTCGATAAAGAATTTACGTTGATCGACACCGGTGGAATCGAGCCGGACAGCCGTGATGTGATCCTCTCCCAGATGAGAGAGCAGGCACAGATCGCCATTGACACTGCGGATGTGATCCTGTTTATGACAGATGTAAAGCAGGGACTTGTAGATTCCGATTCAAAAGTGGCAGATATGCTCCGCCGCTCCCACAAGCCAGTCATTCTTGTTGTCAATAAAGTGGACAATTTTAACAAGATGATGCCGGATGTGTATGAATTTTATAATCTGGGAATCGGAGATCCGGTTCCGATCTCAGCATCGGAACGAATTGGAATCGGAGATATGCTGGATAAGGTTCTGGCACATTTTCCGGAAGGGGCAGGCCAGGAAGAGGAAGATGACCGTCCGAGAATTGCAATCGTTGGGAAGCCGAACGTTGGGAAGTCTTCGATCATCAACCGTCTGATCGGAAAAGACCGTGTGATCGTATCCGATATTGCCGGAACTACAAGAGATGCCATTGACACGGAAGTAGTGCACAATGGAAAAGAGTATGTATTCATTGATACAGCAGGACTTCGCCGTAAGAATAAGATCAAAGAGGAACTGGAGCGCTACAGTATTATCCGTACAGTTACGGCAGTAGAAAGAGCGGATGTGGTCCTGGTTGTGATCGATGCGGCAGAAGGAGTAACCGAGCAGGATGCCAAGATCGCAGGAATCGCACATGAGCGTGGAAAAGGTGTCATCATCGTTGTAAATAAATGGGATGCCATTGAAAAGAACGATAAGACCACGAGGGAATATGAGCATCAGATCAGGATGGTGCTGTCTTTCCTGCCTTACGCAGAGATCATGTATGTGTCTGCACTGACAGGCCAGAGACTTCCGAAGCTCTTTGACATGATCGACACCGTTATTGAGAACCAGACACTCCGTGTGGCTACGGGTGTCCTTAACGAGATCATGACCGAAGCTGTTGCAATGCAGCAGCCACCGTCAGATAAGGGAAAACGGCTGAAACTTTACTATATTACCCAGGTAGCGGTCAAACCGCCGACATTTGTCATCTTTGTAAATGATAAAGAACTGATGCATTTCTCTTATACGAGATATCTGGAGAATAAGATCCGTGAAGCGTTTGGCTTCCGTGGAACGTCTCTTAAATTCTTTATCAGGGAGAGAAAGGAGAAGGACAAATAAGATGGAACGTCTTGTATGTTTGCTGATCGGCTATATATTTGGTCTGTTTCAGACCGGCTATTTCTATGGAAAAACTCAGGGGGTAGATATCCGCAAGATGGGAAGCGGAAATGCAGGTTCTACCAATGCACTTCGCACCATGGGAATCAAAGCCGGAATGATCACCCTGCTAGGTGACTGCTTCAAATGCGTGATCGCAGTTCTGGTGGTCCGCGGAATTTACGGACAGTCTCACGCAGATATTTTACCGCTCCTTTCGCTGTATACAGGTTTTGGGGCAGTGCTCGGACATAATTTTCCATTCTATCTGAAGTTCAAGGGCGGAAAGGGAATTGCAGTTACGGCAGGTATGATCTTATCTACAGATATTCGGATTGCGGCAGTATGTTTGATCGTGTTTATCGTAATTGTTGCCGTGACACGTTATGTATCACTGGGATCGCTGGTGATTTCCGTACTGTTCCTTGTCGGACTCGTCGTTGACGGACAGATGGGAATGTTTGGAATGGCGCAGAAGTATCTGTTTGAAATGTATGGAATCGGAGTACTTTTTGTTCTCTCTGCATTTATCCGTCACCGTGCGAATATCGGACGTCTGAGAAATGGTACAGAGAGCAAGATTAGTTTTTCAAAAAAGAAAAATAAGAGGTAATAATTTATGGCAGAAATCGGAGTTATCGGTTCAGGAAGCTGGGGAACGGCTCTGGCCCTGGTACTGAATAAAAACGGACATCATGTAACCATCTGGTCTTATTTAAAAGAAGAAGCAGATGAGATCAGGAAAAAGCGGGAAAATCCAAGTAAGCTTCCGGGCGTTCATATCCCGGAGGAGATCGAGATCACAACAGATCTGCAGGGAAGTGTGGAAGGAAAAGATGTGGTCGTTCTTGCAGTTCCGTCTATGGCAACCAGAGCTACGGCGAAGAAAATGTGCCCGTATGTAAAGGAAGAGCAAATTCTGGTCAATGTGGCAAAAGGAATTGAAGAGGGTACTTTAAAGACGCTTTCTGAGCAGATTGAAGAAGAGATTCCGCAGGCAAATGTAGCTGTTCTTTCTGGTCCAAGTCACGCAGAAGAAGTAAGCCGCGAACTTCCGACAACGGTTGTAGTCGGAGCAGAGACAGAAGAAACCGCCATTTATCTGCAGAAAATTTTCATGAATGATGTATTCCGTGTCTACACAAGCCCGGATATTAAAGGAATTGAGCTTGGCGGTTCCCTGAAAAATGTAATCGCACTTGCAGCCGGAGTTGCAGATGGACTAGGATACGGGGATAACACCAAAGCTGCACTGATCACCAGAGGAATTGCGGAGATCACAAGACTTGGTGTAAAGATGGGCGGAAAGCTGGAATCCTTTACCGGACTTACCGGAATCGGTGATCTGATCGTCACCTGTGCAAGTAAGCACAGTCGTAACCGTAAAGCAGGTGTTCTGATCGGTGAGGGAATGACGATGGAAGAAGCGATGGCTGAGGTCAAGATGGTAGTTGAGGGTGTGTATTCAGCAAAAGCGGCAAGAGAGCTGGCTGAAAAATATGAGGTATCCATGCCGATCGTGGAAAAGGTCAATCAGGTACTTTTTGAAGGCAAACCCGCAAAGGATGCGGTAAGTGAACTGATGATGCGTGACGGGCGCAGCGAATACAGTAACCTTCCGTGGGATTAAAGTTTCAAAGAAATTTCATAAAGTCTTAATGGAAAATCCTTCCGTATAGGCGTATAATGACGTGTATACAGGAGGATTTTTTGTATGAAATTCGGAAAAAAAGAAAAAGAAACACAAGAGGAAAAAGTCGTTCGCGGCGAGATCCAGCGTGTGGTTCCAGACTACCGGGTAGGTCTTAATCCCGAGCAGATCCGGATAAGGGAAGAGAATGGCTGGACCAATGATGAGGTTGCTCCACCGGGACTTACGACAAAAGAGATTGTTCATAATAATATATTTACCTATTTCAACCTGATCTTTCTGATTCTGGCGATTCTGCTGTGCCTGGTAGGTTCTTTTCGAAATCTGACATTCCTGCCGGTTATCATCTGTAATACACTGATCGGGATCATTCAGGAGATCCGTTCCAAGAAAGTACTGGATAGGCTGACCATGCTGAATGCACCGCACGCGGAAGTAATCCGTGGAGGGGTATCGCTGAATCTGGAGGCGGATCAGCTGGTTGTGGACGACATTGTTGTATTTCGTGCAGGGAACCAGATCTGTGCAGATGCGGTTGTTGAGGCTGGCGAGGTTCAGGTCAATGAATCTTTACTTACCGGTGAATCTGATGAGATCACGAAAAAGCGTGGAGACCGTCTGATGTCAGGTAGTTTTGTGGTATCAGGAAGCTGTCATGCACGCCTGGACAAGGTTGGAGCGGATTCCTATATTTCACAGCTGACTCTGGAAGCAAAAGCCATGCAGCAGGGGGAACAGTCGGAGATGATCCGTTCCCTGGACAAGCTGGTAAAAATGGTCGGAATCGCACTGATTCCGATAGGAATCATTTTGTTTGTGCAGAGTTATTTCTATAATCACGACAGCTTCCGGCAGAGTATTATCTCCATGGTTGCTGCAGTGATCGGCATGATCCCGGAAGGATTATATCTTCTTGCAAGCGTGGCACTTGCGGTAAGTGCAATGCGTCTTGCATCGAAAAAGGTATTGCTCCATGATATGAAGAGTATCGAGACTCTGGCGCGGGTAAATGTGCTTTGTGTTGACAAGACAGGTACGATCACAGAAGACAGTATGTGTGTCAGTGAAGTGGTGAAAGCCAAGGCCTATGACGAAGAAAAGATGCCGGATCTGAACCGGATGATCGGCGATTTTGTCAAAGGAATGGACGCGGATAACAGCACGATGCATGCGATGCAAGAACATTTTACAGAGCATTCAGATAAAGTGCCGGAAAAAGTGATTCCTTTTTCTTCCACGGTCAAATACAGCGGAGTAATTTTCAAAGATCAGGCATATGTGCTTGGTGCACCGGAATTTGTCCTGCGTGAGGATTATACAAAGTATCAGGGAAGAATAGAACAGTATACGTCCAGGGGGTTCCGTGTACTGGTATTTGGAAGCTATGATGGAGAGCCGGATGGTAAGCCGCTGACTGGAACGGTAACGCCGCTTGGTTATGTCCTCCTTCTTAATAAAGTCAGGGAAGAAGCGCCTGCGACTTTCAAATATTTTGCGGACCAGGGTGTTGCGATAAAAGTTATTTCGGGTGATAATCCGATCACCGTATCGGAGACTGCGAAGCAGGCCGGAATTGAAGGCGCAGAGAATTACGTGGATGCGGGAACATTAAAGACCGAAGAAGATATTGCCCTTGCGGTGAGCAAATATACGGTCTTCGGAAGGGTAATCCCGGAACAGAAAAGACAGTTTGTGCAGGCACTGAAAAAGCAGGGAATGACGGTCGCTATGACCGGTGATGGTGTTAATGATGTACTTGCCCTGAAGGATGCAGACTGTTCGGTGGCGATGGCATCAGGAAGCGATGCGGCGGTCCAGGCGTCCCAGGTGGTACTTCTGGAATCCGATTTTTCAAGGATGCCGGAGGTTGTTCTGGAAGGAAGAAGAGTTGTCAATAACATTCAGCGTTCAGCAAGTCTGTTCCTGGTGAAGAATATTTTTTCCTTCCTGCTTGCAATTTTCTCGGCAGTCTTTATGATTACCTATCCGCTGGAGCCATCCCAGGTATCGCTGATCAGCATGTATACGATCGGTATTCCGGCATTCTTCCTGGCACTGCAGCCGAACCGGGATATCATTAAGGGACACTTCCTGACCAATGTGTTCTTAAAGGCACTTCCGGCAGGACTTACGGATGTACTTGCGGTTGGTGCGCTGGTTGTATTTGGACAGACGTTCGGAGTTGCATCCAAAGATATTTCTACGGCGGCGACGATGCTGCTTGCAATTGTCGGATTCATGATCCTTTACCGAATCTGCCAGCCGATGAATGCACTGCGTATGATCGTCTGGATCGGATGCGTGATCGGACTGTTAGGATGCAGTATCTTCCTGCCACAGTTATTTGCGATTACGGGAATGTCCAGAAAATGCATTATGCTTTTTGTAATATTCTCTATTGCGACCGAGCCGGTACTTCGGTATCTGACGAAGCTGATCGAATGGCTGAGAAAGCAGTACATAAAATTTATCAAGAATCCAATCAAAGAATTTAAAGGAAAAGCTGCCGTTTAAGGCAGCTTTTCTTGGAAAATGAGTATTTTTAAAGAATAAGGATCAGATAATTCAGTCTGCAAATTTTGCATTCTGATCCACTTCTTCCGACTGGCTTACGATATGATTGGTCAATGCCTCATCATCCGTGGTAAACACAATATCCGGCAGAAGTTCAAAATAAAAATCCGTATATTTTTTCGCAAGAGCCTGGATACAGAAATTCTGTACGATCTTAAACCGGGTAATGGAAACCAGATCTTTGTCAAAGGTGATGTAAACACTGATCCAGAGCTTTCTTCCGGTACGGAGAATGTCATAGTAGAGTTTTTTGTAACCATAGGCATTTAGGACAGGTTCGATCGTTTCTTTAATTTCATCAACAGTCTCTTCCTCCGGCGGGATCAGGAACAGATCCCGAAGTCCGGTTATTACCGTCTTTATCGGTGTCGGCAGCATAAAGATGGACAGGGTGACGGTAATGATCTGGTCAAGATAAGGTGTTATGGGTCTGAACCATGGAAAAGGCAGCAGAACCGGAAGAAAGAAGGCAATTGCCATACCGAAAGAGGCAATACTGTCGATCTCCCAGCCTTCCATTTCCATTGTGATCATTGGTGAATCCATCAGACGATTCTTATATTTGAGATAAATGGATACGGTAATTCCCAGAAAAAATGCAAATAATTCAAACCAGGCAATGGTATCAAAAGCGACTTTTCTGCCACCATGGATCATGATTTCGATATTGTTCAGGATCAGCCCGACGGTAACGCCAGTCATGGTAATGCCCTTGACAACGACAAACATAGATTCAATCTGCATATAACCGAACGGGTGCTTTTCATTGGATGGCTTGTAAAGTAGCGGAATCAGAAAAAGCGACGGAAGGAGCATGCAGAACTCGACTCCGTCATAGATTGCGTCCAGAAGAACTGCCTGGGAACTGGTGTAGATTGCCATGACGATCTCAACGATAACGAAAAACAGATTCCCGTACAGGGAGACAGACATGGCTTTTTTTTCTCTTTTTTGTGCTTTTCTTCCTACGTGCATAGGATACCTCCTTTTTTGACTGTAAGAAAATCCCGATAGGATTTTCTGATAAATGAAAGGCATTACGTGCCTGTAATACGCTTTTTTGTTACCATTTATCATACCCGATTTTGAAATTGATGGCAAGAAAGTAAAAGTGAACTGGCAGTATAGTTGTTCTAAACCGGGGAAAGCCCGCATACACTGTATCAGCAATCAAAGGGGGACAGTGTATGGATACATTTGATTTATACAAGGATATACAGTGCCGGACGAATGGAGAGATCTATCTGGGTGTGGTAGGACCGGTACGGAGTGGCAAATCAACCTTTATCAAGCGTTTTATGGATGTGCTGGTGCTGCCGAAAATGACCGATGAGCATGCAAAAGAGCGGACGGTGGATGAGCTTCCGCAGTCTGCGTCAGGGAAGAGCATCATGACAACGGAGCCGAAATTTGTGCCAAAAGAAGCTGCCGAAATCCAGCTCGCAAAGGATGTGAGTGTGCTGGTGCGTCTGATCGATTGTGTGGGCTATATGGTGGAGGGAGCCGCCGGTCACATGGAAAATGGAGCAGAACGTCTGGTGAAAACGCCGTGGAACGAAAAAGAAATTCCGTTTACAAAGGCGGCAGAAATCGGGACGAAAAAGGTAATCCATGACCACTCCACGATCGGGATTGTTGTGACGACAGACGGAAGTATCGGAGAGCTTCCCAGAAACAGCTACCGGGCGGCAGAAAAGAAAACGATCCAGGAGCTGAAAAGCATTGGCAAGCCGTTCGTGGTCTTGGTCAATACCCGGAAACCGTACAGCACAGAGGCAAAAAACGTGGCAGAAGAAATCCAGAAAGAATATCAGGTAACGGCACTTCCGGTCAACTGTGAACAGCTCCGGGAAGAAGATATCCACCGGATCATGGAAAATGTGCTCTTTGCATTTCCGGTCACAGAAGTAAAATTTTTCCTTCCAAAATGGGTGGAAATACTTACAGCAGATCACAAGGTCCGGGAAGAGCTGGTATCTTATGCAAGAGAAGTCATGGGCAGAATCGGAGAAATCCGGGATGCGATGGAGATCCGGAAGCCGGAGCAGAGTACCTACATAAATGCAGTAAATGTAACAGGTGTGTCCATGGATACCGGTGAGATCTCGGTTGAAATCAAGGTGGAAGATGGCTGTTATTATGAAATGTTAAGTGATCTGACCGGAACGCAGATCAGCGGGGAATATGATCTGATCCATACAGTGCGTAATCTTGCCATGCTCCAGAAAGAATATGAAAGTGTCAAAGATGCACTTGCTTCGGTTAAAATGAAAGGCTACGGTGTAGTCAGCGCGACAAGAGAAGAAATCCGGCTGGACGATCCAGTGGTAATCCGGCAGGGCAATAAATACGGAGTAAAGATCCGTTCGGAAGCACCTTCTATCCATATGATCCGAGCTAACATTGAGACCGAGATCGCACCGATCGTGGGGAGTGAGCAGCAGGCAAAGGATCTGGTAAATTATATCAACGAGGCGGCAAAGAGCCCGGATGGAGTCTGGGGAACCAATATTTTCGGAAAATCGATCGAAGAGCTGGTGATGGATGGCGTGCGAAACAAGATTGCCATGATCGGAGATGAGAGTCAGGCAAAACTGCAGGACACCATGCAGAAGATCGTCAATGACAGCAACGGAGGTATGGTTTGCATCATTATCTAAAATTTTTCTTAAATCAATTCGATTGGCGGCAGGAAACTTGCATGGCAATCCGAGAGTATGTTATACTAAAGTCTATACGTTAGGGGATACATTTTCATGGAATGAATGGTCATATAAGATACCATGAAATCTATACGTGAGGAGAAAAGAAAAGAGGGACATCTATGAAAGTAGCAATTGTATCAGCAGACACCATGATATACAGAAAACAGAAGGATGATACGTGTTCGCCAATCGTGCGAAGAGTGCTCGATCAGGTCAGCTTCAAGACAGAGCTTGTACAGCCGGTACCAAATGACAGGGAGGTTATCCGCAAGATCCTTGCGAAGATCGCGGATGCACAGATGGCAGATCTGATCCTTACGATCGGTGGGATCGGATGCAGAGAAGAGGACTGTGTTCCGGAAGCGACAAAGGCAGTGGTCGATAAGGAGATTCCGGGGATCGGAGAGTCGATGCGTCTTTTTATGACACGGACCAGAAAAAGGGCAATGCTGACGAGAGGAACAGCAGGTATCCGGGGTAAATCCCTGATCGTCAATCTTCCGGGAAGTCCGAAGATCATTAAAGAGTGTCTGGAATATGTTCTTCCGGAGATTGTTTATGCGACAGAGACGGCAGCCGGTGAACATGATGATGTTGAGGAGTAGGCAGACAGATGAGGGTGACGTATATCGGACACAGCGGATTTTCGGTGGAACTGGAATCCCATATTCTATTATTTGACTATTATGAAGGAACGATGCCGGAGTTTGATCCAGCGAAGAAGCTGTTGGTGTTTGCCAGCCATTCCCATCCGGATCATTTTAACAGAGAGATCCTGAAGCTTGCGGATGTGTATCCGGATGTGGAATATATTTTCCCGAAGGATATCAGAATTGCGAAAAAGGAGCAGCGTGAATCGGAACATTTCATGCGAAAAAGGGATGAGATTACTGTCGGGGATACAAAGGTAAAAAGTCTGCGCTCAACCGATGAAGGGGTTGCCTTTCTGGTAAGATGCGAAGACAGGATCATTTATCATGCAGGGGATCTGAACTGGTGGCACTGGGAAGAGGAAGATGATGCGTATAACCGGATGATGCGCGGCGATTATCAAAAGGAGATTGAAACGCTGGCTGGTGAAAAGATCGATCTTGCATTTGTCGTGCTTGACCCGAGACAGGAAGAGCAGTTTTACTGGGGCTTTGACTGGTATATGCGGCATACGGATACGAAGATTGTATTTCCGATGCATATGTGGAAGCAGTACGAGGTGCAGGATCGGCTTATCGGAATGGAAGTATCAGAACCATACCGGGAGAAGATCATGCGGGTCCGGGAAAAGGGACAGGTATTTGAACTATAAGGAGACAATTTATGAAAGTCAGTATTTATACAGATGGAGCGGCAAGAGGTAATCCGGACGGACCGGGCGGTTATGGAGTCGTTCTGGAATATGTAGACCCGAAGGGAGAACTTCACGTTAAAGAGCTTTCCGGCGGCTATGTGCGGACAACCAATAACCGGATGGAGCTGATGGCTGTCATCCGGGGGCTGGAAGCGCTCAACAGACCTTGCGAGGTAGAGCTTTTTTCTGATTCCCAATATGTGGTCAATGCATTCAATCAGCACTGGATTGAGGGATGGATCAAAAAGGGCTGGAAACGTGGGAAGAATGAGCCGGTCAAGAATACCGACCTGTGGAAGCGTCTTCTGGAAGCGAAAAAGCCGCACCAGGTGAACTTCAATTGGGTAAAAGGGCATGATGGACACCCGCAGAATGAACGTTGTGATACTCTTGCGACAACGGCAGCAGACGGAAATGAGCTGCAGGTTGATCCGGGGGTGTAGAAGAAATCCTTTACACTGATAAAAAAATGTGATAAAGTATCTAAGGCAAGTAAGACAGACGTTCGCGGATGCAGGTGCCGAAAGGCCGCAGACGAGGAAAGTCCGGGCTTCACAGGGCAGGATGCCGGATAACGTCCGGTAGAGGTGACTCTAAGGATAGTGCAACAGAAATATACCGCCTGCAGATGCAGGTAAGGTTGGAAGGGCAGTGTAAGAGACTACCGCCTGGGTGGTAACACACAGGGCATATGTAAACCCCATCCGAAGCAAGACCGAAAAGAAGTGGTATGGCGGCCCGTCATGCTTCAGGTTGGTCGCTTGAGTCTGCTGGCAACAGCAGAACTGGATAGATGAACGTCCACGACATAACCCGGCTTATCGTTTTGCTTGCTTTTTTATTTTTAATTGAGAAATTTTGAAAAGAATCTGTATTCATATTCATGAAGGATATAGATTCTTTTTTTGTTGCGGTGCCATTTAAAAAGCTTTAATTTTTATGATATCGTAGTATTGTGTGAATGATTTTTTGAGTGGAATGAAAAATAAAAAAACGTGATAATCCGTTTGACAATCGTTTGAAAAATATGGTAGTTTTAGGAGGATTAAAGTTATGTAGGAGTGTCAAATGAGGAATAATCGTTTTCAAAGTCGGGAAAGAGGAAATGTAGCATATTACCATCTTCCGGGCTTGTTTGAATTTTATGAACTGTACAGACTTTTTTTGTCGCTGTTTTATACACACAGGGAGTATTTCTATGACTGGTGTGAGATTGGTTCTATTTATGGAGCCCCGGAAGACTGCCTGTGGGGCGGAGGACGTGTGGAAGCAGGAGAAGCTGAGCCGGAAGAAGTGCTTGCACTTATGCAGAAGTACGGGATTTCTGCCCGTCTGACCTTTAGTAATTCTCTGCTCAGGAAAGAGCACCTTGCGAATCAGAGATGCAATATGCTTTGTCAGTTATTTGAGAAAAGCACAGGTGTGAAAAACGGTGTGATCGTGCACTCAGAGCTGCTGGTGGATTATCTGAAAAAGAAGTATCCGGGGTTTTATCTGGTCTCATCTACCACGAAAGTGTTGACCGAATTTCAGGAGTGTCTGCGGGAAATCCAGAGAGAAGATTTTCAATATGTCGTGCCGGATTTCCGTCTGAATAAGATGTTGGATAAATGGAATACATTATCAGAAGGTCAGAAGGATAAAGTCGAATTCCTGTGTAATGAGTGTTGTTGGTTTGGCTGCAGGGACCGGAAAGCCTGTTATGAGGATGTGAGCCGAAAGAATCTCGGAGAAGATGGAGAGGAACACCGGTGTACTGCGCCAAATGCAAAGGAAGGCTATCGTTTTTCAAAAGCAATGACAAATCCGGGATTTATCAGCGTAGACGATATCAAAAATATCTATTTGCCGATGGAATTTACAAATTTTAAGATCGAAGGCAGGGGACTTGGAAGTGCGCTGATCCTGGAATTTCTGCTGTATTATATGACAAAGCCGGAATATCAGCTGCATGTAAGAGAGGAATTGTATCTGGATAATATGCTGGATTTGTTTTAAAATCAAGGGAAAGATTTTTATGGACAAATACCAGAAATTTCGAAGACATATTCGTTTTTGTTTTTGTGCGTCTATAGGAGGTATTTTTTATGTTATTAAGTATTGCGCTGATCCTGCTTGTTGGAATGTGTATGAGTTGGATCTGTCAGGACTGAAGAAAATAGGAAGATCCGCAGTGATGATGTGCTTTGTCCCTGCAAGCCTATGACTGCATTCTGTCAACATCCACTGTATGCTGTGTCGGACAAACATACTGCAGAAAACAGGACGAGCAATACCAAGATCTCCTTTCTTACTGTACGAAGGAGACAAAAAATAAAGGACGCATGAAAAAAATTTCTTTTTTCATGCGTCCTTTGCGTGACACCTGTCCGCCTAGTCCAACAAGCCGACGCTAGCCCCGCTTTCTGTTGTATTTCTCTTCACAGTATTTACATCTATACACTTCGTTCTCCGGATCAGTCAGTACAAACACATGATCCAGTCCCTGTTCAATCGAAGTAATACATCTCGGATTGTGGCATCTGATTACATTCTTGATTTCAGATGGCAGTTTCAGTTCTTTTTTCTCAACAATCTTGGAATCTTCGATAATGTTTACCGTGATATTATGATCGATAAAACCAAGGATATCCAGATCAATGATATCGATCGGGCATTCAATCTTGATGATGTCCTTTTTACCCATCTTGTTACTTTTGGCATTCTTGATGATGGCTACGCAGCAGTCAAGCTGATCAAGTTTCAGATATTTGTAGATATCCATGCTTTTTCCTGCTTTGATGTGATCCAGTACGAAGCCCTCTGAAATTTTCCCAATGTTCAGTGTATTTTCAACCATGTCTTTCGCCTCCCTTAATCTACATGAATATCCAAAAGTGTCAGGATCAGTGCCATACGGATATAGACACCATACTGTACCTGCTTGAAATAAACAGCTCTTGGATCATCATCAACTTCAACAGAAATTTCGTTGACACGCGGAAGTGGATGGAGAACCAGCATATCTTTTGGTGCAAGTTCCATTTTCCCTTTGTCCAGGATGTAGAAATCTTTCATACGGATATAATCTTCCTCGTTGAAGAAACGTTCCTTCTGAACACGTGTCATATAAAGGATATCGAGATCCGGAAGGGCATCCTCCAGGCGTTCTACTTCTGTATATGGGATATTTTTCTTATCCAGTACGTCTTTGCGTACATAACCTGGCAGACGCAGTTCCTCCGGTGAAATAAGTACAAACTCGATGTTCTCATAACGCACCAGGGCATTGATCAGAGAATGTACGGTACGACCGAATTTGAGATCTCCACAGAGTCCGATCTTCAGATTATTCAGACGTCCTTTTAAAGAACGGATGGTTAAAAGGTCAGTCAGTGTCTGTGTAGGATGCTGATGTCCGCCATCACCTGCGTTGATCACCGGGATTGAAGAGTACTGTGCTGCAACCATCGGTGCACCTTCTTTTGGATGTCTGATCGCACAGATATCTGCATAGCAGGAAACCATACGGATCGTATCTGCTACGCTTTCCCCTTTGGTAGCAGAGCTGGAAGCTGCCGAAGAAAAGCCAAGTACATTACCACCGAGATTCATCATTGCTGCTTCATGACTCAGTCGGGTACGGGTACTTGGCTCATAGAATAAAGTGGCAAGCTTTTTGCCTGCGCAGGCGTGTGCATATTTTTCCGGATGAGCTTCGATATCACCTGCAAGATCCATAAGCTGGTCGAGCTCTTCCACAGAAAAATCTAAAGGACTCATTAAATGTCTCATAAGAAACCTCCTTAAAAATAACCGCAGAATATGTGCGGGTTCATATATTCTTTATCTATAATATAACAAAAACATGGTTATTTCAACAAAGTTTTACATGTTTTTTCTGATCGGGTTTGCGAAGAAATGTAGATTTTACAGAAAAAATATATTATAATGAAAAATTAGTAACGTCAGCGTAAGAAGACATAAGGATAAAACGATAAGGAGTGGGACGATGCAGAGTCTGGAAGAGATGAGAAAAGAGCTGGATGTGATCGATGACCAGATCACCACGCTTTATGAGAGACGTATGAAGGTCTGCGAAGGAGTTGCAGAATATAAGATAAAGAACGGACGAAAGGTATTTGATAAGACAAGAGAGAACGAGAAACTGGCAGCAGTAGCGGAAAAGGTGTCCACAGATTTTAACAAAAAAGGGATCCGGGAGCTTTTTGAACAGCTGATGAGCATGAGCAGAAAGCTGCAGTACCAGCGTCTTTCTGAGGAAGGAGTTCTGGGAAGACTTCCCTTTATCGGACTGGATCAGCTGGATCTTGATGGTGCACGTGTGGTCTTCCAGGGAGTGGAAGGAGCCAACAATCAGGCAGCTATGTTAAAATATTTTGGGAAAAATGTGAAAAACTTCCATGTACCGTCATTTCGTGATGCAATGGAAGCAATTGAAGAGGGAAGCGCAGATTATGCAGTCCTTCCAATTGAAAATTCTTCCGCAGGTCCGGTGACACAGGTGTATGACCTTCTGGTGGAATTTGAAAATTACATTGTAGGAGAGACGGTCCTTCCGATTAAGCATATGCTTGCCGGAGTGAAAGGAACTACACTTTCCAGCATTGAAAGAGTGTATTCACATCCACAAGGACTGATGCAGACATCCCATTTCCTGGATGAACACGGAACCTGGCAGCAGATCAGTGTTGCCAATACTTCTATGGCGGCCAAGAAGATGATGGAAGACCAGGATACCACGCAGGCAGCTGTCTGCAACGAATATGCAGCAGAGCTTTACGGACTGGATATCCTGGCAAGAGAGATCAATGACGAATCTGACAACAGTACAAGATTTATCATTGTCACAAACCAGAAGGTATTCCTGAAAAATGCATCCAAGATCAGTATTTGCTTTGAAATACCGCATGAGAGTGGATCGTTGTACCATCTGCTTTCCCATTTTATTTACAATGACCTGAACATGACAAAGATCGAATCCCGACCGGTAGAAGGAAAAAGCTGGGAATATCGTTTCTTTGTGGACTTTGAAGGAAATCTGGCAGATGCCGCAGTGAAAAATGCGATCCGTGGACTGAGGGAAGAAGCACTGAACCTGAAAATCCTTGGAAATTATTAGACTGAAAAAGAGAGGACACGTCTATGAGAACAAATGAACTGATATTATATCGTTATATGGAACATGAAGATCTGCTTCGGGACATGACATTTCTGATCGACAATGCAGATAATGATTATTACAACAAAGAGGATTTGAAGAGCCTTCTTTTCGAAAATTTAAATGAGCTGATCGAGCTGGCTGCAAACTATGGATTCGAGGGGAACCTCTGGCATACCTTCCTGACGTTTCTGCTTGCCAACAGTGAGAATGCTTACAGCACAGCCTGTGAAGTGGTAGGAGAGGTAGAGGGAAGCGTCAATAAAGCAGCCCTTCATGATTTTCAGATTTTCAAAGAACTGTTCGAATATGATCTGAAAGAGATGGGTGAAAAGCTCGGTACAGACAGCCTGGAACTGATTGAGGACTATCATCCGGTCAATGCCAAGGGACATGTATTTAACAAGAGGATTCGCGACCGGATCTGCGACTTAAGCAAAGCTCTTGCACAGACAGATGATGCAGAAGAATTTAAGACAACTGTAACCCAGTTCTACAAAGAATTCGGAGTGGGAACTTTCGGACTTCACAAGGCATTCCGTATTGAGCATACGGAAGAAGGAGCACAGATCGTGCCGATCACCAAGATTGCACACGTCCATCTGGACGATCTGGTGGGCTATGACATTGCCAAGAAGAAACTGATCGATAATACCGAGGCATTTGTAAAGGGTAAAAAAGCTAATAACTGTCTGCTTTTTGGTGATGCCGGAACCGGTAAATCTTCTTCGATCAAGGCAATCCTGAACCAGTATTATGACCAGGGACTTCGTATGATCGAAGTGTACAAGCATCAGTTCAAAGACCTGAATGATGTGATCGCACAGATTAAGAACCGGAATTACAAATTTATTATTTATATGGATGATCTTTCTTTTGAAGAATTCGAGATTGAGTACAAATATCTGAAAGCGGTGATCGAAGGCGGTCTGGAGAAGAAACCGGATAATATCCTGATCTATGCAACTTCCAACAGAAGACATCTGGTACGTGAGACATTCAAAGATAAAGCTGACAGAGATGAAGAACTGCATACCAATGATACCGTACAGGAGAAACTGTCGCTGGTAGCAAGATTCGGCGTGACCATTTATTTTGGAAAACCGGATAAAAAAGAATTCCAGAAGATTGTCACCACGCTTGCAGATCGTTACGGTGTCGAGATGGAAGAGGAAAAGCTTCTTCTGGAGGCAAACAAATGGGAATTGAGCCATGGTGGATTAAGCGGACGTACTGCACAGCAGTTTATTGATTATTTGCTTGGACAACAATAAAAGGAGAACCAATATGAAGTGGAATAAATTCAGATTAAAGACAACAACCGAGGCAGAAGACATTGTCAGTAGTATGCTGATGGACCTTGGTGTACAGGGAATCGAGATTGAGGATAAGATTCCGATGACACAGGCGGAAAAAGAGCAGATGTTTGTTGATATCCTTCCGGAGACAGGAATCAATGACGGTATCGCATATATCAGTTTCTATCTGGAAGAAGATGAAGATAAAGAAAGTCTTCTGGAAGCTGTGAAAAATGAACTGGAAGATATGCGTGCCTATGTGGAAGTAGGTGAAGGAACGATAGAAGAATCCCAGACAGAGGATGTGGACTGGGTCAATAACTGGAAAAAATATTTTCACCAGTTCTATGTGGATGATATCCTGATCATTCCGTCCTGGGAAGAAGTAAAGCCGGAAGATGAAGGCAAGATGATCGTGCATATCGATCCGGTAACTGCATTCGGAACGGGAATGCATGAGACCACACAGCTCTGCATCCGTCAGCTCCGCAAATATGTGACAGAGGACACCAGAATTCTGGATGTAGGATGCGGAAGTGGAATTCTTGGAATGCTGGCGCTGATGTTCGGTGCAAAGTATTCTGTAGGAACAGACCTGGATCCGTGTGCGATTGATGCAACCTATGAAAATATGGAAGTCAACGGTATTTCAAAGGATAAATACGAAGTAATGATCGGAAATATCATTGATGATAAAGCGGTCCAGGATAAAGTTGGTTATGGATGCTATGATATCGTTGTGGCGAATATTCTTGCAGACGTACTGGTGCCACTGACACCGGTGATCGTGAACCAGTTAAAAGATGGTGGTATCTACGTGACAAGTGGTATCATCGAAGACAAGGAGGAGACAGTAAAAGCAGCGGTAGAGGCAGCAGGTCTCACGGTCCTGGAGGTTCATCATCAGGGAGAATGGGTATCTGTAACAGCGAGAAAAGAAACGAAAGCGTAGGCAGAGAGGATCAGAAAAGATGCATCATTTTTTTGTAACACCACAGCAGATCTCCGGAGATAAGATCCGGATTGAAGGCGGAGATGTTAATCATA
This sequence comes from Coprococcus sp. RTP21204st1_G4_RTP21204_210225, assembly GCF_040915385.1. Taxonomy (NCBI): domain Bacteria; kingdom Bacillati; phylum Bacillota; class Clostridia; order Lachnospirales; family Lachnospiraceae; genus Coprococcus; species Coprococcus sp. RTP21204st1_G4_RTP21204_210225. The sequence continues at coordinate 110,022 of NZ_JBCPDP010000004.1, forward strand.
TGAAGAATGTGCTCCGGATGAAGCTGCATGAAAAGGCTGAAATCAGTGACGGAGAAAGCAGAACCTATCTGTGCGAGGTGGAAGCCTATGAAGAAGATGTGGCGGTTCTGCATATTCTGGAAGAAATGGAAGCGGACACAGAACCGGCGTCAAAGCTGTATCTTTTCCAGGGGCTTCCTAAAAGCGACAAGATGGAGCTGATCGTGCAAAAAGCGGTGGAGCTTGGCGTGTATCAGGTGATTCCTGTAGCAATGAAGCGTTCTGTTGTTCGTTTGGATGATAAGAAAGCAGCGAAAAAAGCAGACCGTTGGAATTCCATCGCAGAAAGTGCGGCAAAGCAGGCCGGAAGAAGCCGGATCCCGGAAGTTACCATGCCGCTTTCTTATAAAGAAGCACTGAAAATGGCAGAAGAGCTTGATGTGACGTTGCTTCCGTATGAACTTGCAGGTGGTATGAAAGTGACAAGAGAAGTGATCCGTCAGATTAAAAGTGGACAGTCTGTTGGGATTTTTATTGGACCAGAGGGTGGATTTGAACCGGAAGAAGTTGATGCAGCAGTCAGTATGGGGGCGAAGGTCATCACCCTGGGCAGGCGGATCCTGCGGACAGAGACAGCCGGACTTGCAACGCTTGCTGTACTGATGTTTGAACTGGAACAGTAGACCGGCAGGCAAAGAACTGCATAAGATAAAGAGAAGAAGTGTTTGGGAGACAAAGAAAAATGGAAGTTTATCTGGATAATTCAGCAACAACGAGAGCCTATGAGTGTGTTCGGGATATAGTTGGAAAAGTGATGTGTGAGGATTACGGCAATCCATCCTCCATGCATAAAAAAGGTGTGGATGCAGAAGCGTATGTCCGTGAGGCGAAGGAGACACTTGCAAAGATTCTGAAGGTGCAGGAAAAGGAACTTTATTTCACATCCGGTGGAACAGAAAGTGACAACCTTGCATTGATCGGAGGTGCACGTGCCAATCACCGTGCCGGCAAGCATCTGATCACCAGTTCAATTGAACATCCGGCAATTCTCAATACCATGCGTTACCTGGAAGAGGAGGAGGGTTATCGTGTGACCTATCTTCCGGTTGATGAGTATGGACGGATCCGCCTGGATGCGTTAAAGGAAGCGCTCTGTGACGAGACGATCCTGGTATCGGTCATGTATGTGAATAACGAAGTGGGATCGGTTCAGCCGATTGCAGAAGCATCTGCGATCGTAAAGGCATATAATAAAAATATCCTGTTCCATGTGGATGCAGTACAGGGATTTGGAAAATATAAGATTTACCCGAAAAAGATGGGAATCGATATGCTTTCTGTAAGCGGACATAAGATCCATGGACCGAAGGGAATCGGTTTTATCTATATCAATGAAAAAGCAAAAGTAAAACCGATCATTTTCGGAGGCGAGCAGCAGAAAAACATGCGTTCCGGAACAGAAAATGTACCGGGGATTGCAGGAATCGGGCTGGCAGCAAAGACGATTTACACAGACCTGGATGAAAAGGTGGCACATATGCGTGCCTTGAAACAGCACTTTATCGAAGGGGTACAGAAAATCGATCATACTGTGATCCACGGACTTTATGATGAAACAAGTGCACCACATATCATCAGTGTGGGATTTGCAGGAATCCGGAGTGAGGTTCTTCTTCATACACTGGAAGAGAAGGGAATTTATGTATCATCCGGTTCGGCATGTGCATCCAACCATCCGGCGATCAGCGGAGTGCTAAAGGGAATCGGAGCCGGAAAAGAATATCTGGACGCAACGCTCAGATTCAGTATGTCAGAATTTACTACAGAAGAAGAAATTGACTATACGCTGGAAACATTATATAATTGTGTACCGATGCTTAGAAAGTACACACGCCATTAGGAGGAAAGAATGAAGTTTCAGACTTATTTGATAAAATATGGAGAAATCGGAATCAAAGGAAAGAACCGTTATATGTTCGAGGATGCACTGGTAAGACAGATCAGGCATTCGTTAAAAGACCTGGATGGATTATTCCATACTTATAAAGCACAGGGAAGAGTTTATGTGGACTGTGACGGAGATTATGACGGAGATGAAGTGGTAGAAGCTCTGAAAAGAGTATTCGGAATTGTAGGGATCTGTCCGGTTGTCCGCGTAGAGGATAAAGGATTTGAAGAACTGAAAAAAGATGTGATCGCATACATGGATGAGGTTTATCCGGATAAGAATATCACATTTAAGGTAGAGTCCCGTCGTGCAAAGAAAACCTATCCGAAGAAATCAATGGAGATCAATTATGACCTCGGAGAAGCTATTCTGTATGCATTCCCGGAAATCCGGGTAGATGTACACCACCCGGATGTACTGCTTCATGTAGAGGTAAGAGAAGAGATTTATATTTATTCCGAGATCATTCCGGGACCTGGCGGTATGCCGATCGGGACCAATGGAACCGCGATGCTTCTGCTTTCCGGTGGAATCGACAGTCCGGTTGCAGGTTATATGATCTCCAAACGTGGCGTCGGACTGGAGGCAACCTATTTCCATGCACCGCCGTACACCAGCGAGAGGGCCAAACAGAAGGTAGTGGATCTTGCAAAGCAGGTTTCCAAATATACAGGACCGATCAAGCTGCATGTAGTCAACTTTACCGATATCCAGCTTTATATCTATGAAAAATGCCCACATGATGAATTGACGATCATCATGCGCCGTTATATGATGCGGATTGCAGAGCATTTTGCAAAAGAAGACGGATGCCTGGGACTTATTACCGGTGAAAGTATCGGACAGGTGGCAAGCCAGACCATGCAGAGCCTGATGGCAACCAACGATGTATGTACATTGCCGGTATATCGGCCGCTGATCGGATTTGACAAGCAGGAGATCGTAGATATTTCAGAGAAGATCGGAACCTATGAGACTTCCATTCTTCCATACGAAGACTGTTGTACGATCTTTGTGGCAAAACATCCGGTAACAAAACCGAATGTAGAAGTGATCCGCAAATCAGAAGAAAACTTAAGTGAAAAGATTGATGAACTGTTTGCAGAAGCAGTGAATACTGTGGAGACGATCATCGTAAAATAATAAAAGAAAAAGGGGAGCTTTTTCAGGCTCTCCTCAAAAAAGGAAGGGACGCAGTACAGAAAATGTACTGCGTCCTGATACTTCACATTCTATTATACTAAGTATGGTTTCAGAAGTTCGATGATGTTATCAGCATCCTGGTTCTCAGCATGGATGTTCAGATCGATCGGTTTAGAAAGATCAAGACTAAAGATACCCATGATAGATTTTGCATCAATCACATATCTTCCGGATACCAGGTCAAAATCGTAATCGTATTTTGTGATTTCGTTTACGAATGATTTTACTTTGTCGATAGAATTTAAAGAAATTTGTACGGTTTTCATTGAAAACACACCTCCTTGATTTCATTTTCTATAGTTATATTAAAAGTTATACATAAAAAAGTCAAGGAACAAAACGCCGAAGAATGAATGAAATTTTCGTTAAATGTTATAAATATTGAAAGTAGGATGAATTTATGAAAAAAGCAGCATTACACAACCTGGGCTGTAAGGTAAATGCTTATGAAACAGAAGCGATGCAGGAACTGCTGGAAAAGAACGGATATGAGATCGTACCGTTTCATGATCTGGCAGATGTCTATGTGATCAATACCTGCTCGGTGACGAATATGGCAGACCGCAAGTCCAGACAGATGATCCATCGTGCCCGAAAACAGAATCCTGATGCAGTGATCGTAGCGGCCGGCTGTTATGTGCAGGCGCAGGCGGATATGGGTGAGCTGGATGAGAATATAGATATTGTAATCGGGAATAATAAAAAAAAGGATCTGATCCGCCTTCTGGAAGAATATTTTAAAGAAGACATTCCGGAACAGATGCAGGAGGTCATTGACATTAACCATACCTTCGAGTATGAGAGCCTCCATCTTTCCCGGACAGCAGAGCATACAAGGGCATATCTGAAAGTACAGGATGGCTGCAACCAGTTCTGTACCTACTGCATCATTCCTTATGCGAGAGGACGTGTGCGCAGCAGGAAAAAGGAAGATGTAGTGGAAGAGGTGCGTACACTTGCGAAACATGGGTATCAGGAAGTGGTGCTTACCGGAATCCATCTCAGTTCTTACGGATTGGAATGGAAAGATGAAAATGGAAAGCAGACAGAAGGACTCCTGGATCTGATCCGCGCGGTACATGGAGTTGAAGGGATCAAAAGGATCCGTCTGGGTTCTCTGGAACCGCGTATCGTGACGGAAGAATTTGCAAAAGAACTGGCTTGCCTGCCGAAGATATGTCCGCATTTTCACCTGTCTCTGCAGAGCGGATGTGATGCAACCCTGAAACGGATGAACCGCAGATATGATGTGGCAGAATATCGGGAAAAATGTGAGCTTCTCCGGAAGTATTTTGAAAATCCGGCACTGACAACCGATGTGATCGTAGGATTCCCGCAGGAATCAGAGGAAGAATTTGAAGCCTCCCGGGACTTTGTAGACAGCATCAATTTTTATGAGACTCATATATTTAAGTATTCAAAGCGCCAGGGAACGAAGGCTGCGAAGATGGACGGGCAGATCCCGGAACATGAAAAAACGCGAAGAAGCAATATCATGCTGGAACTGAACCGCAAAAAAATGCAGCGCTATGAAGAAGGATGGCTTGGAAAAAAGGTGGAAGTTCTATTTGAAGAGATAACAGAGCGTGATGGAAAAAATTATGTCACAGGGCACACCAAGGAATATCTGCGGATTGGGGTTCCATGCGAACCGGAACAGGCAGACCGGTGGACCAATCAGTTAAAAGAGATAGAACTTACTTCACTTTCACAAATTATGCATTGAATTTTTGTATAGATTATATTAAAATGAATATGAAGTATTGGAGGTCGTAAGATGAAAGATATAACGAATACACAATTTTTTCAGGTAGAGACAGGACCACAGATCCAGGCAAAAGATATTCTGGAAATTGTATATAATGCTCTGGTGGAAAAAGGATATAATCCGGTGAATCAGATTGTAGGATACATTATGTCCGGTGATCCTACATACATTACCAGCTATAACGGAGCAAGAAGCCTTGTGATGAAGGTTGAGCGGGATGAGATAGTAGAAGAATTATTAAAAGCTTATATCAGACATGAACTGTAGGTTGAAGATATGATGCGGATAATGGGACTTGATTATGGTACGAAGACCGTAGGTGTTGCTGTAAGTGATCCTCTGGGGATTACGGCACAGGCAGTGGAGACAGTTACGAGGAAGGACGAGAACAAGCTTCGGAAGACACTGGCAAGGATTGAGAGTCTTGCAACCGAATATGGAGTAGAGAAGTTTGTGATCGGTTTTCCGAAACATATGAATAATGATATCGGAGAACGGGCAGAGAAGGCACTGGAATTTGGAGAGATGCTGAAGCGGCGTACCGGCATTGAGATCGTGATGTGGGATGAGCGCCTTACAACGGTGGAAGCGGAACGGACACTTATGGAATCCGGCGTAAGACGGGAGAACCGCAAGCAGTATGTGGATCAAATCGCGGCTGTATTTATATTGCAGGGATATCTGGACTCTCTGGGTATGCAAAAGTAACAGGCTTTGGAATACAATCAGACGATAAGGGGAAAGTATATGAAGAATGAAAAATTAACGTTTACATGCGGAGAAGGCGGCGAAGCAGAAGAATTTTTTGTTGTGGAGCAGACCAGACTGAATGGAGTGACTTACCTTCTGGTTGCAGATTCAGAAGAGGATGATGCAGAGTGCCTGATCTTGAAGGATACAAGTACGCCGGAAGAGAAGGACAGCGTTTATGAGATGGTAGAAGAGGAAGTAGAGCTTAATGCCGTACTCAAGGTGTTCGAAGAGCTTCTGGAGGATGTGGAGATTGAAGTGTAGACGGAACTGTCAAAAGAATATTTCTGACAGATAAGAACGGGGTTCGCACACAGAGGCGGACTCCGAATTTTACGATAATTAAATGTACGGATGAGATACATAAAATATATGGAGGTGTGAGATTGAAGAAAAAAAGCAACTCAAAACTTAAGATCATTCCGCTTGGAGGTCTTGAAAAGATCGGAATGAATATCACTGCCTTTGAATATGAAGACAGTATTATTGTAGTAGATTGCGGATTGTCGTTCCCGGAAGATGATATGCTCGGAATCGATCTTGTAATCCCGGATATCAGTTACCTTAAGAGCAATGCGGATAAGGTGAAGGGTTTTGTGATCACACATGGACATGAGGATCACATTGGAGCGCTTCCTTATGTGCTTAAAGAGATTAATCTGCCGATTTATACAACAAAGCTGACTATGGGAATTATCGAGAAAAAGCTCACAGAGCACAATCTTCTCCGCTCAACTAAAAGAAAAGTAGTGCGCCATGGACAGTCGATCAATCTTGGAAAATTCAGAATTGAATTTATCAAGACGAACCACAGTATCCAGGATGCATCGGCACTGGCAATCTATTCGCCGGCAGGTATTGTTGTGCATACCGGAGACTTTAAGGTAGATTATACACCGGTATTTGGTGATGCGATTGATCTGCAGCGTTTTGCAGAAATTGGCAAGAAAGGGGTACTGGCATTGATGTCAGACAGTACCAATGCGGAGAGACCTGGTTTTACACAGTCAGAAAGGACAGTGGGAGCTACATTTGACCGGCTTTTTGCCGAACACTCCAATACAAGAATTATTGTAGCAACCTTCGCTTCGAATGTAGACCGTGTACAGCAGATCATCAATACGTCTTACAAGTATGGACGTAAAGTAGTTGTAGAAGGCCGCAGTATGGTAAATATCATTTCGGTTGCATCAGAGCTTGGCTATTTGAATGTGCCGGAGAATACGCTGATCGAGACAGATCAGTTGAAAAACTATCCAAGAGAGAAGACAACGATTATCACAACCGGAAGCCAGGGAGAATCTATGGCGGCTCTGTCACGTATGGCAGCAGATATCCATAAGAAGATCTCGATCATGCCGGGTGACACAATCATTTTAAGCTCTAATCCGATCCCGGGTAATGAAAAAGCGGTATCGAATATCATCAATGAACTCTCTGAAAAGGGAGCGAATGTTATTTTCCAGGATACGCACGTATCCGGACATGCGTGCCAGGAAGAGCTGAAGCTGATCTATTCACTGGTAAAACCAAAATATGCAATTCCGGTTCACGGAGAATACCGTCATCTGAAAGCGAACGCAGGTATTGCCAAATCTCTTGGGATTCCGAAGGACAACATTTTCATCCTCAAGTCAGGCGATGTACTCGCACTGGATGATGAAAGTGCAGAAGTTTTAGATAAGGTACACACAGGAGAAATCCTGGTAGATGGACTCGGTGTTGGTGATGTCGGTAATATTGTACTGCGTGATCGTCAGCATCTGGCAGAAGACGGAATCCTGATTGTTGTTCTGACACTGGAAAAGCGTACCAACCAGCTTCTTGCCGGACCTGATATCGTATCCCGTGGATTTGTTTATGTACGTGAATCTGAAAGCCTGATGGAAGAGGCACGGAAGGTTGTTACGGAAGCGGTTGAAAAATGTCTGATGAGCCGTCATGCTGACTGGAGCAAGATTAAGCTTGTGATCCGCGACACAATGAATGACTTTATCTGGAAAAGAACCAAGAGAAAACCAATGATCCTTCCGATCATTATGGATGTATAATATAAAGATGCCTGTGGCATTTTTATGAAAATAAGCAGATGCGAAGATATCTGCATAAAGAAGCGCAGTCAGAGTTGAAAAGAAAATAAACTTTGTCTGCGCTTCTATGATAAATGTATAGGATAAGAATTCCCTTGGAAGAAAAGAGGAAGATATGATAGTAGAAGAACGACTGACGACTTACCTCCATTCTCTGGAAAGCGCGGACATTCCCGTTCTCGATGAGATCGGACAGGAAGCCCTTGCGGACATGGTTCCGATCATCCGCAAAGAGACAAAAAGTTTTCTGAAAGTAATGCTGGAGATCAAACGTCCGGTAAAGATTCTTGAAATTGGGACAGCAGTTGGATTTTCGGCAATTCTGATGGGAAAATATTCTCCGGAGGAATGTCGCATTACAACAATCGAAAATTACGAAAAAAGGATTCCAATTGCCAGAGCCAATTTTGCCAGGGCAGGTATGGAACAGAAAATTACGTTGCTTGAAGGCGATGCACTGGAGATCATGAAAGGCATGCCGGATGATGCAGGATTTGATTTTGTGTTTATGGATGCCGCAAAGGGACAATATCCGGCATATTTAGAACAGGTGATGCGTTTCCTTGTGCCGGGAGGAATCCTGATCACGGATAATGTGTTGCAGGACGGAGATATTATTGAGTCACGGTTTGCGGTGGAAAGAAGAGACCGCACGATCCATAGCCGGATGAGGGAGTATCTGTATACTCTGAAACATCATCCTGAGCTTGAGACGTCTATTCTTCCGCTGGGAGATGGAGTGGCACTGAGCGTGCGAAAATAAAAACAGGAGATAACAGTAACAGAAAGGAAAAAAATAATGGCAAGACATCCTGAATTATTGATACCGGCAAGCAGCCTGGAAGTGTTGAAGACTGCAGTCGTATTTGGAGCAGATGCAGTTTATATTGGAGGAGAAGCATTTGGACTTCGTGCAAAGGCAAAGAACTTTTCCAAAGAAGATATGATGGAAGGAATCCGGTTTGCACATGAGCATGATGTAAAAGTATATGTAACTGCAAATATTCTGGCACATAACTACGATCTGGAAGGCGTGCGGGAATATTTTAAAGAGTTAAAGGAAATAAAACCGGATGCATTGATCATTGCTGATCCGGGTGTATTTGAGATCGCAAAAGAAGTATGTCCGGAAATTGAAAGACATGTGAGTACACAGGCCAATAATACAAATTATGCAACTTATATGTTCTGGTACAGACAAGGGGCGAGCAGAGTTGTATCTGCAAGAGAACTTTCCATGCGTGAGATCAAAGAAATCCGTGCACATATCCCAGATGATCTGGAGATTGAGACATTCGTACACGGTGCAATGTGTATTTCTTATTCCGGAAGATGTCTGCTCAGTAATTTCTTTACAGGCAGGGATGCAAACCATGGCGCATGCACTCATCCGTGCCGCTGGAAATATTCTGTTGTGGAAGAAACCCGTCCGGGAGAATATATGCCGGTTTATGAAAATGAGAGAGGAACGTATATTTTCAATTCAAAAGACCTCTGCATGATCGAACATATTCCGGAGCTTATCGATGCGGGGATTGACAGCTTCAAGATCGAAGGAAGAATGAAAACGGCTCTGTATGTGGCAACTGTAGCGAGAACATACCGGAAAGCAATTGATGATTATCAGAAAGATCCGGAGCTTTACAGGAAGAATATGCCGTGGTATCTGGACCAGATCTCGAATTGTACCTATCGGCAGTTTACAACTGGATTTTTCTTTGGAAAACCATCGGAAGAGGCACAGATTTATGACAGCAACACCTATATCCGGGAGTACACATATCTTGGAATCACAGAAGAGATTAAAGACGGTATGGTGAAGATCGAACAGAGAAATAAATTTTCGGTGGGCGAGACGATTGAGATCATGAAACCGAACGGAGATAACGTGGAGGTTCAGGTAAAACGGATCGTAAATGAAGAAGGAGAAGAACAGGAGAGTGCACCACATCCGAAGCAGGTACTGTATGTAGAACTTTCCGGTAGGGCTGACAAGTACGATATTCTCAGAAGAAAAGAGGAAGCAGATGAATAAAAAAACGTGGAAGCCATATGCGGCGATCGTACTGATCCTTCTGTACGGCGTGGATATATTCTGGCTTTCCGGATTTTGTGTCTATTATTTTGGTGAGTGGGGAATTCCAATGTATGAGGGTCTTCTTGCGGTGCTGGCACTTGGAATAGTAGTGCTTTTCAGGGAAGACGTAAAGCGTGCATTTCCATTTCACAGACCGACGATCGCAAAGACTGTCGGAACATTGCTGATGTGGATCGGAACCCTTCTGATCACGATGATTCCGACATCGATCCTGCTTTATGTATTTCCGGAGCAGATGAGTGGGGCTACAGAAAGTGTGAGTGAATTATCCGGTGGACTGCCGTTTGGGCTTGCATTTCTTCTGATCTGTGTCACGCCGGCGATTTTTGAGGAAATAGCATTCAGAGGCGGGCTTTTCAGCTGTTTTCGTGGCTTTAGGAGTCCATGGCCGGCAATTCTGATCAGTGCAGCAGTGTTCGGTGCATTTCACGGAAGCTTCTGGCGGTTTGTGCCGACAGCGATGCTTGGAATCGCCATGGGATATCTGCTTGCCGAGACGGATAACATGTTTTATAACATGTTCTTCCATCTAATCAATAATGCGTTACCGACATTGCTTTTACAGCTTACTTCCAGTGTGACTTCAGAGCAGATGGAAAGTGCAGAAGCTATGGCATCGACAGGCATTTTGCTTGTGACGGTGGCGGTGTATTTTATTTATGCTTCGGCAGGACCGTTTTTGATTTATGCGGGGAATTACCTGATCCATAAAGGACAGCCGGGATACGACAGGGGACTTCTGCCAAGAGAGAAAAAGAAAACTCTGCTGGGGCTTGTGCTTGTAAGTAGCGTCTTTCTGGGACTTGGCATTCTGCTTTTTGGTATAGGAATGTTTGAGTAGAGTGTCCTGTCTGCCGGTGTGAAAGAAGCATCATGAATTTTAAAATGGACAGACAGGATCTAGACCGGCAAAAATTAAAAATGAGAAGGAAGAAAGCAGGGGCGGAGTTTTTGAATCGCCCCTTTTTCAATTCGCGAAACATAGGAACGTGAGATGCCAAGAGAAGCTGCAACTTCTTTCTGGGTATATTCTTTTTCACCATAAAGACCGTAGCGTTTTTTCAGTATCAGCTGTTCGCGGTCGGTGAGAACGGATTCCAGTTTTTCATAGAGAAGAGAAATATCATTTTTCAAGGCAAGCTGCATACAGGCATCTTCTTCATCAGATTCGATAACATCATACAGGCGGATCTCGTTCCCTTCCCGGTCTGTACCGATCGGTTCGTATAGGGAGGTTTCCCGGTTACTCTTCCGCTTGGTGCGCAGCATCATCAGAAGTTCATTTTCGATGCAGCGGCAGGCGTAGGTGGCAAGCCGGGCTTTTTTGTCCGGGTTAAAGGTGGAAACTGCTTTGATAAGGCCGATGGTTCCGATGGACAGAAGATCTTCTGTATCGTCCTCCAGATGCTGATATTTTTTTATGACATGAGCGACCAGACGGAGATTGTGCTCGATCAGAATATGACGGGCCTCATTGTCACCGTCTGCACTGCGTCTCAGAAGCTCGGATTCCTCTTTTGGAGTAAGAGGCGGAGGAAAGGATTTCAATACGATTACCTCAAAATAGAGTTACTAACATTGTATGTAAAAGTGAAATGTTCTGTGCTTTTCCATTCGGGTTATTTTGCGCTTGTGGTACGTCTGAAAATGCGTTATAATGAGCGTTGAATCATGTAGTAGCAGATATGTTTTACAAAAGAAATGAGATTACGAGAGAAAAGGAAAAAATTATGGGAATAAGGACAAGATTAGCGGTACTTGCCTGTAAGACATCCAATGCAGTCCTGCGACGGATGGGACGAGGCGGAACGAACCTGCCGGGCAAGATCGCATTAAAAATTGACAAAGATATTTTAAAGGAATTATCACGTGGGGTGAAGGTTACGGTAGTGACCGGAACCAATGGAAAGACGACCACGTCCCGTATGATCGAGCAGGCATTTGAAGAAGCCGGATATAAGTACTTCGCAAATAAATCCGGTGCCAATCTTCTGACCGGGATCATTACGGTGTTTGCACAGCACTGCAGTCTTTCTGGCAAGTGTTCCTACACACACGCATTGATCGAGTGCGATGAGGCAGCGTTCCGCAAGACCAGTGAGATGCTGCCGGTAGAGTGTCTGGTAGTCAACAATATTTTCCGTGACCAGTTGGACAGATATGGGGAGATCACCCACACGTTGAATGCAATCCGCGAAGGAATTACCCACGTACCGGATGCAACCCTGTGCCTGAACGCGGACTGTTCATTGACGTCATCTCTTGCAGATGATGTACCGAATAAGGTTGTATGGTTCGGGGTGGATGTGCCGATTTACAAAGAGACAGCGTTTGAATTGTCTGATGCAGTGTACTGTATTCATTGTAAGACAGAATATGAATACGATTACAGAACTTACAGCCATCTTGGCGGTTTCCGCTGTCCGAAATGTGGATATCACCGGCAGACACCGCAGGTTGGCGTGACGCAGGTAGTGCGTACCGGAGCAGATTCTTCGGATATCGTGTTAAATGCATTCGGGCATAGCCATGATGTGCACATTAATCTTCCGGGAGGTTACAATATTTACAATGCGGCAGCCTGTGTTGCGGCTGCGGAGATTGTTGGAATCGATGAAGACACAGCAGTTGATGCACTCAGCAGATTTGAGTGTGGTTTCGGACGTGCGGAACAGTTTGAACTTGGCAAGTCTAAAGCACGTATGATGCTTGTCAAGAACCCGGCAGGGTACAATCAGGTCATCAACCAGATCTCTAATGATGAGGAAGAGTGCAAGATTGCGTTCCTTCTGAACGACCGTTATGCAGATGGAACCGATATCAGCTGGATCTGGGATGTGGATTTTGAAGCACTTTCCCGCCAGAGCGCACGCTTTACCCGTATTCTGGTATCCGGAGTCCGTGCAGATGATATGGCGCTCCGCCTGAAATATGCAGGATTTGACACTGGACGGATTGAAGTGATCCGCGACTATGAGAACCTTTTAGAAGCAATCGGAGCGGATGAGACACCGACATTTATTATGCCAACTTATACCGCTATGTTTGATCTGCGCGGCGAGATCAGCAAGCATACCGATATCAAGGCATTTTACGAATAAGGAGGGAATTATGGAACTGAATATCTGTCATCTCTATCCGGACATCCTTAATCTGTATGGAGACCGGGGCAATATCATCACAATGAAACGTCGTATGGAGGATCGGGGAATCAAGGTCAATGTAGAAGGCTGCTCGATCGGAGAAACGCTGGATGCAAACCGCTATGATATCTTCTTCATTGGCGGAGGTCAGGATTTTGAACAGGAAGTCCTTCTGAAAGACCTGGGGACCGGAAAAGCAGCAGAGATCCGCGCGGCTGTGGAAGATGAAAAGACCTTCCTCGCAATCTGCGGAGGCTATCAGATGCTTGGCCAGTATTATAAGACCTGGGATGGTGTCCAGCTCGATTTTACCGGCGCGATCAACATTCATACCGTTGGATCAAAAGAGCGTATGATTGGCAATTATATGTTTGAGACCCTCCCGGAGAGCAGTGGAGCTGTCGTAGTCGGCTTTGAAAATCATTCCGGCAAGACCTACCTGGGTGAAGGCGTATCACCACTCGGCAAAATGCTCAAAGGCTACGGCAACAACGGAGAAGACCAAACCGAAGGAGCCCGCTACAAAAATGTCTTCGGAACCTATTCGCACGGCTCCCTTTTACCAAAGAACCCGGTTCTCTGCGATTTTATATTACAAACTGCCCTCGAACGCAAATACGGTCAAATAGAACCACTTGCGCCACTGGAAGATACCCTGGAATTAAACGCCAACGAATACATGAAACAAAGATTAAGCAAATAATGCTTCTTTAGAAAATGCCACTGCACACAGGGTTCCATCCCACCTGTGCAGTGGCATTTTGTCCCATCTATGATACAGCAAGGCAAAACTTTGCCAGTAAAGTACGGCGGTCATCGTGGGAAAATCAAAAGAGATGATTCTCCCACGATGACCTCACAACCTACTCCCACAAATTTCCCCTCTCAATCATCTTGACAAAATCCCCTACCCATACTATCATAAGGATACATTTTCTAAAAGATATCGGTTTTCTTTTAGCAAATCACTCATGGCATTTCGCCATACATTTTCTGAAATAAAACTTCTGAACTTTTGCCGGGGAAAGGCAAGGGTGAATTTAATATGGGATTTTATAAGGTACATTCGGCAACGATTCTGGGGCTGAAAGTAGAATTTGTGCAGGTAGAGGCAGATGCAGGGAACGGACTTCCAATGTTTCATATGGTGGGATATCTGTCTTCTGAGGTAAAGGAAGCCGCAGAACGGGTAAGAACTGCCATGCGTAATGCCGGTTATATCATGCCGGCGAAAAAGATTGTAATCAATCTGTCGCCGGCATGTGTCCGCAAGAAGGGATCGGTATTTGACCTTCCAATTGCAGTTGCAGTACTCGGGGCAATGGGGATTTTCCCGGAAAAAGCAGTGGAGGATATTTTACTTGCAGGAGAGCTCGGACTGGATGGAAAGCTGCAGCCGGTAGAGGGAATCCTTCCGATTGTTCTGGAAGCAAAGAAGGCTGGTTTTAGGTGTTGTGTGATTCCGAAGTCAAATGAGGATGAGGGAAGGCTGGCGCAGGGAATACAGATTTTTGGGGCAGAGACTCTGGAGGAGGTATGCAGATGGCTGAAGGGTGAGTATATGCCTCAGATGGAGAAAACTGACCGGGAAGAGGTTCATGGAACGGAAGAATGGGACATAGATTATAGTGATATTCAGGGACAGGAAGCAGTAAAAAGAGCGACGATGGTGGCGGTGGCAGGAGGACATAACCTGCTTTATGTCGGTCCGCCTGGTTCCGGAAAGACGATGCTTGCCAAACGGATCCCGACGATCCTACCACCGCTTGACCGGGAAGAAAGTCTGGAGATCACGGGGATTTACAGTACGGCTGGACTGCTTAAAAGAAAGAATCCGCTGATCTGGCAGAGACCGTTCCGGGAGGTCCATCATACTGTGACACGGGCAGCGCTCATCGGAGGCGGACGAATCCCATCGCCGGGAGAAGCAACACTTGCGCATGGAGGTGTCCTTTTTCTGGATGAGCTGGCGGAGTTTCCGAGAGGTGTTCTGGAAGTGCTCAGGCAGCCGTTGGAAGAAAAATGCATTCATCTGGCAAGGCAGCAGGGAGCTTATATTTTTCCGGCAGACTTTATGTTGGTTGCTGCAACGAATCCATGTCCCTGCGGAATGGCTCCTGGTCCCCAATGTACCTGTACGCCCGGGCAGATCCGGAATTATCAGGGAAAGTTGAGCCAGCCGTTTCTGGATCGGATTGATATCTGCATGGAGGCACCCAAGGTCGAATATGAAGAACTGACCGGAAAGGGAACAGGGATGGATTCCAGAACCATGCGAGGAAAAGTGATGCTTGCAAGAATGCGTCAGATGGATCGTTTTCGAGAAGAAAAGCTGACAAAAAATGCACAGATGGGGCAAAATGAAATTGAAAAATACTGCCGTCTTGGGAAAGAGGAAGAACGGATGATGCGCCAGGCTTATGAAGTGATGAAGCTGACGGTGAGAAGCTATCATAAAGTGTTGAAGGTGGCACGGACGATCGCAGATATGGAGGAAAAAGAGGAGATCGATCTTGTGACACTCCGAGAGGCACTGGGTTATCGGGTTATGGATAAAGAATACTGGGGATAAGAGAAATGAGTGAAATGTGGTATACATACTGGCTGGCGTGTGTGGAAGGAATCACAGGTGACAGAAAGTGTGAATTATGCAGAAAGAACGGATCTGCGGAAGCAGTATATTATATAGAAGAAAAAGGGATCAGAGAACAGATAATTACAGAAAAAGAGTGGGGGATTCTGAAAGAAAGTAAGAAAAAAAGGAATTGGAGGGAAGCGTATCAAAAAGTGGTGGATCGGGGAATTCAGATGGCAGTCCGGGGACAGAACAATTATCCGAAACGGTTTGAAGAACTTGCGGGAATGCCGTATGCACTCTTTTTTATCGGGGAGATGCCACGGGAGGGAATGCCGTCGGTGGCAGTGGTGGGTGCCAGAAGATGTAGTAGCTATGGTGAGAAAATGACGCTTCGCTTTGTTGAAAGACTTGCGGAGAGCGGAATCCAGATTATCAGTGGAATGGCACTGGGAATTGACGGAATGGCACACCGGGCTGCATTAAATGTCGGAGGGAAAACATTTGCGGTTCTGGGAGGCGGAGCAGATGTATGTTATCCTGCGGCACATAAAGGACTCTATAAAGATTTAATAAAGCGGGGAGGCATACTGTCTGAACAGCCACCGGGAACTCCGCCGGTTGCCTGGCATTTTCCGGCAAGAAACCGTCTGATCAGCGGACTTGCCGATGTGGTACTTGTTATGGAGGCAAAAGAAAAGAGCGGATCCCTGATTACAGCAGACATGGCTCTTGAACAAGGAAGAGACATTTATGCTCTCCCGGGGATGGTGACAGAGCCGCTGAGCTGTGGTTGTAACCGCCTGATCCGGCAGGGAGCAGGGATTCTTCTGAATGAAGAAGATTTGCTGGAAGAACTGGTTATAAAAGGGCTGCTAAAGAAGAAAATCGCAATTATATCAGACACGAAAAATAAAATAAAGCTTGAAACGAAAGAAAATTTGGTGTATAGTAAGCTCGGTTTGTATCCGCGGGGGCTGGATGATTTACAGAGAGAAACCGGACTTACTCCACAGGAGGTGATGGGAATCTGTGTATCTCTTCAGTTGAAAGGATGCATTCAGGAAAGATCAAAAAATTATTATGTCAGAGCTAAATGATCTGACACTATTAATATGGAGGAATATAATATATGGCACGTTATCTTGTGATTGTAGAGTCACCGACAAAAGTGAAGACCATAAAGAAATTTCTCGGCAGTAATTACGTGGTAATGGCATCAAACGGACATGTAAGAGATTTGCCGAAAAGTCAGATGGGAGTAGACCTGGAGCATGACTTTGAGCCGAAATACATTACAATCAGAGGAAAAGGTGAGATCCTTGCAGGACTTAGAAAAGAAGTAAAAAAAGCAGATAAGATTTATCTTGCAACTGACCCGGACCGCGAAGGAGAAGCAATTTCCTGGCACTTGATGAAAGCACTTAAGTTGGAAGGAAAGAAAGTATACCGGATCAGCTTTAACGAGATCACTAAAAGTGCGGTAAAGGCATCCCTGAAAAATGCACGTGATATCGACATGGATCTGGTAGATGCGCAGCAGGCGCGTCGTGTGCTGGATCGTATCGTGGGATATAAGATCAGTCCAGTTCTCTGGGCAAAAGTAAAAAGAGGACTTAGTGCCGGTCGTGTGCAGTCTGTGGCACTTCGCATCATTGCAGACCGGGAAGATGAGATCGCAGCGTTTATTCCGGAAGAATACTGGTCACTGGACGCCAATTTCAAGGTAAAGGGAGAAAAGAAGCCTCTTACAGCAAAATTCTATGGAACAAAGGATGAGAAGATCACCATCCATAACGAAGAAGAACTGCATAAGATTCTTGCAGATCTGGAAGATGCAGAATATGAAGTGGTCGATGTAAAACGCGGAGAGAGAAGTAAAAAAGCACCGCTTCCGTTTACGACCAGTACCCTTCAGCAGGAGGCATCCAAAGCACTGAATTTTGCAACTTCAAAGACGATGCGTATCGCACAGCAGCTTTATGAAGGTGTGGATATTAAAGGAAGTGGAACGGTTGGTCTGATCACTTACCTGCGTACGGATTCGACCCGTATTTCTGAGGAGGCGGATGCAAATGCAAGAGCCTATGTTGGAAAAGCCTACGGAGAAGAGTATGTGGCAGAGACTGCATCGGAACAGAAGCAGAAAAATGACGGGAAAAATATTCAGGATGCACACGAAGCCATCCGCCCGTCAGATGTTACCCGTGTTCCGACAGAAATTAAAGAATCTCTTACAAGAGACCAGTTCCGTCTGTATCAGCTGATCTGGAAGCGTTTTGTGGCGAGCAGAATGCAGCCGGCAAAATATGAGACAACTTCTGTTAAAATTGGAGCAGATGATTACCGTTTTACGGTATCGGCATCTAAGATTATATTTGAAGGTTTCCGTCTGGCATATGTGGAAAGCGATGAGGAAAAACAGAGTGGAAATGTAATGGTCAATAGTATCGATAAAGATTCAGAACTGACGAAAGAATCCTTTGACTATAAGCAGCATTTCACACAGCCACCTGCACATTACACCGAGGCATCTCTTGTAAAGACACTGGAAGAACTTGGAATCGGACGTCCGAGTACCTATGCACCAACAATCTCTACGATCATTACAAGAAGATACGTTGCAAAAGAGAACAAGAATCTTTATATGACAGAGCTTGGTGAAGTGGTCAATAATATTATGAAGCAGTCTTTCGCAAGCATTGTTGATGTCAACTTTACCGCTTATATGGAAGGACTTCTGGATATGATCGCAGAAGGAAAGGTAGAGTGGAAATCGGTTATCAGCAATTTCTATCCGGATCTGAAAGAAGCGGTTGAAAAAGCAGAAAAAGAGCTGGAAACAGTTAAAATCGAGGATGAGGTAACCGATGTAGTCTGCGAAGAATGTGGAAGAAATATGGTTATCAAATACGGTCCCCATGGAAAGTTCCTTGCATGTCCCGGATTCCCGGAATGCCGCAACACCAAACCGTATCTGGAGAAAATCGGAGTTGCCTGCCCGAAATGTGGAAAAGACATTGTATTGCGCAAGACAAAGAAAGGCAGACGTTATTATGGATGTGAGGATAATCCGGAATGTGATTTTATGTCATGGCAGAAGCCGTCAGAAGAAAAATGTCCGAAATGCGGAAGTTATATGGTAGAAAAGGGAAATAAACTTGTCTGCGGTAATGAACAGTGTGGGTTTGTTAAAAATAAAGAGAAAGATGAAAAATAAATCAAATTTCATTGAACTATTCAGAATTGTATGATAATATATTTGTGTGCACATTTTTTTGACTAATTTGTGTGCATAATTTCAACAATATTTCATATTCGTGAAAAATGCGACCGGAAACGCACATTTTTAATAAAAATATATGGAGGCAGATATGAGCGTACAACTATTGGATAAAACAAGAAAAATTAACAAACTGTTGCACAATAATAATTCAAGCAAAGTTGTGTTTACAGATATCTGTGAAGTTCTGACAGAGATTCTGGCATCGAATGTACTGGTAGTCAGTAAGAAAGGAAAGGTACTCGGTGTCAGCACATGCGAAGGAGTCCCGGAAATCCATGAGCTTTTGCAGGACGAAGTGGGAGAACATATTGATCCGATGTTAAATGAACGTCTTCTAAGTATTCTTTCCACAAAAGAGAATGTTAATCTGCAGACACTTGGATTTACAGCTGATGTATCCCAGGGATATCAGGCGATCATTACTCCGATCAACATTGCAGGAGAGAGACTTGGAACTTTGTTTTTATACAGAAAAGAGTCTATGTACGAAATTGATGACATCATTTTGAGTGAGTACGGAACCACTGTCGTGGGACTTGAGATGCTCCGCTCTGTTAATGAAGAGAGTGCAGAAGAGACCAGAAAAGAACAGATCGTACAATCTGCGATCAGCACCCTTTCTTTCTCTGAGCTGGAAGCAATCATCCATATTTTTGATGAACTTAACGGAATGGAAGGGATTCTGGTGGCAAGCAAGATTGCAGACCGTGTGGGAATCACCCGTTCTGTAATTGTCAATGCACTCCGCAAATTTGAGAGTGCGGGTGTGATCGAATCTCGTTCATCCGGTATGAAAGGAACTTACATCAAGGTTGTGAATGATTACGTGTTCAAAGAACTGGATAAGATCAAAAAAGAAAAAATGAATTAAGGATAAAAGTAAAAGAGGGGTATCAGACAAATCTGATGCCCTTTTCTTTAACGGGGAATTATATTTGTAAAAAGGAGAGAAGAGAGCATGTATGATGGAGATAAAGCTGTACTTACGATGGTACAGTATCTGAAAGAAGATAAGGAAAAAGATGAGAATATTTATGAGGCAACAGTCATAGAATATCAGAAGGAGATGGAGCAGGTACATCTGATCCTGCGCTCAGGCAGTCTTTCTGATATTTCACTGGATGCAGTATATGAATGCCGGATCCGGACGATCACTTGTGAGACTGTGTGTACAGGGATGATAAAGGAGCGTTATGAGAACCGTGCAGGTATGATTCTGGTCCTGCAGGTGACGAATGGATTTTATGAAATAAATCTAAAGTAATTATAAAATTCAAAATCGAATGTTGACAAAAAAGAAAGAGAGTGCTATCTTATACCTAGAAAGTTTTTAGCACTCGATTTTGTTGAGTGCTAACAAGATAGAGTTAGGAGGAATTATAATGAAATTAGAACCATTAGCTGACAGAGTTGTATTAAAACAGTTAGTTGCAGAGGAGACTACCAAATCAGGAATCGTACTTCCTGGACAGTCAAAGGAAAAACCACAGCAGGCAGAAGTTGTTGCTGTAGGACCTGGCGGAGTTGTTGATGGAAAAGAAGTTATGATGAATGTTTCAGTAGGTGATAAAGTTATCTATTCCAAATATGCAGGTACAGAAGTAGAACTCGATGATGAAGAATACATCATTGTAAAACAGAATGATATTCTTGCAGTGATCAGATAATCCGGCAGGATATCATATACAGATAAAAATCAGATTTTCAGATCAGAACAGAATTTTATTTTTAAGAATCAGGAGTGATAGAAATGGCAAAGGAAATTAAATACGGAGCAGACGCAAGAAAGGCACTGGAAGCAGGTGTCAACAAACTTGCTGATACAGTAAGAGTAACAATCGGACCAAAAGGAAGAAACGTAGTTCTGGATAAATCATTCGGAGCACCGCTTATCACAAATGACGGTGTAACAATTGCAAAAGAAATCGAACTGGAAGATGCATTTGAAAATATGGGAGCACAGCTGATCCGTGAAGTTGCATCTAAGACCAACGATGTTGCAGGTGATGGTACAACAACAGCAACTGTTCTTGCACAGGCTATGGTACACGAAGGAATGAAGAACCTGGAAGCAGGTGCAAACCCGATCGTATTAAGAAAAGGTATGAAGAAAGCAACAGACTGTGCTGTAGAAGCTATCAAGAAGATGAGCAGCAAAGTTACAGGAAGAGAGCAGATTGCAAGAGTAGCAGCTATCTCAGCAAGTGATGACAGTGTTGGTGAGATGGTAGCAGAAGCTATGGATAAAGTTTCCAACGATGGCGTTATCACAATTGAAGAGTCAAAGACAATGAAGACAGAGCTTGACCTTGTAGAAGGTATGCAATTCGACCGTGGATATATTTCAGCATATATGTGCACTGATATGGAAAAGATGGAAGCAAATCTTGACGATCCATATATCCTGATCACAGACAAGAAGATTTCTAATATTCAGGAAATCCTTCCACTGCTGGAACAGATCGTACAGTCAGGAGCAAAACTTCTTATCGTAGCAGAAGATATCGAAGGAGAAGCTCTTACAACTCTGATCGTCAACAAACTGCGTGGAACATTCAATGTAGTTGCAGTAAAAGCACCTGGATATGGTGACAGAAGAAAAGCTATGCTGGAAGATATTGCAACCTTAACAGGCGGACAGGTAATCTCAGAAGAACTTGGTCTGGAACTGAAAGATACAACAATGGCACAGCTTGGACGTGCAAAATCTGTAAAAGTTCAGAAAGAGAATACAGTCATCGTTGATGGTATGGGCGATAAGGCTGCTCTGGAAGCCAGAATCGGACAGATTAAAGCTCAGATCGAAGAGACAACATCTGATTTTGATAAAGAAAAACTTCAGGAAAGACTTGCAAAACTCGCTGGCGGAGTTGCAGTTATCCGTGTAGGTGCTGCTACTGAGACAGAGATGAAAGAAGCAAAACTCCGTATGGAAGATGCTCTTAATGCAACAAGAGCAGCAGTAGAAGAAGGAATCATTGCAGGTGGTGGATCAGCATACATCCATGCATCAAAAGAAGTTGCCAAACTTGCAGAAACTCTGGAAGGTGATGAAAAGACAGGGGCAAAAGTAGTCCTCAAAGCTCTGGAAGCACCATTATTCCACATTTCAGCTAACGCAGGTCTTGAAGGCGCAGTTATCATCAACAAGGTAAGAGAAGCTGAACCGGGAAATGGCTTTGATGCTTACAATGAAGAATATGTAGATATGGTGAAAGCAGGTATCCTTGATCCTGCAAAAGTAACAAGAAGCGCACTGCAGAACGCTACAAGTGTTGCATCTACACTCCTTACAACAGAATCCGTTGTTGCTAACATCAAAGAAGATGCACCGGCTATGCCGGCAGGCGGAGCTCCGGGAATGGGCATGATGTAAGCTAAAAATATGATTTTTAGAAAACTCCTCAGAAGAGGAGTTTTCTTTTTATTATAAAAGTGTTACAATAGTTCTAATATATAAATTTGGAGGTTAGGATATGGGTGATTTTTACACAGAACAGCTGGTGAAGAGGCAGAAAGCATCTTCGACGACGCTGATCAAAGCAATACTTATCATACTTACTGTTCTGTCGGTCGTACTTATATTTATGATCCCATTCGGAATAATTGGTCCGGTGGTCATGATCGCACTGGATGTTTTTTTGTTCCGGAGTATGGATGTTGAATATGAGTATTTATTTGTGAATGGGAGTCTTGATATTGATAAGATTATGGCAAAATCCCGTCGGAAAAATATGTTTTCCATGGAGATGACGGATCTTGAGATGATGGCACCTTCCGGTTCGCCGGAACTCAGACCTTATCAAGGGCTGAAAGGAACCGATTACAGTTCAGGTATGCCGGGGGCAGATACATATGAGCTGATCGTTGTAAATAACGGGGAAAAGAAAAAAATTATTTTTGAGCCAAATAAGACAGTTTGTGAAGGACTGAAGATGCTGGCACCAAGAAAAGTATTTTGTAAATAATTCCCGAAAGACGTGCAGAAAAGCTTGCAGGTTCCGGGGTACAATTGCATCCGGAAAGACGGTTACGTAAAATTATCAGTGATCTGTAGAAATGTGATTGCCACGGACGGACGAATGTACTCGATAAAGGACTTGACATAGCATAGATTTATGCGTTATCATAGCAGATAATCAAAATTACAGACGAGAGAGAAAGGAAGAAAAATCATGGGAAAGATTATTGGAGAAGGAATCACCTTCGATGATGTACTTCTGGTACCTTCTTATTCAGAAGTAATTCCAAATCAGGTTGATTTATCAACTTATCTTACAAAGGGCATTAAGCTTAACATACCGATGATGAGTGCGGGAATGGACACTGTTACCGAACATCGTATGGCGATCGCTATGGCACGCCAGGGAGGTATCGGTATTATTCACAAGAATATGTCGATTGAACAGCAGGCAGAAGAAGTAGACAAGGTTAAGCGTTCTGAGAATGGTGTCATTACAGATCCATTCTATCTGTCGCCGGAGCATACACTGGCAGATGCTAATGAACTGATGGCGAAGTTCCGTATTTCCGGAGTTCCGATCACAGAAGGAAGAAAGCTGGTAGGTATCATTACGAACCGTGACCTCAAGTTTGAAGAAGATTTCTCCAAGAAGATCAAAGAATCCATGACAAGCGAAGGTCTTGTAACAGCACAGGAAGGTATCACCCTGGAAGAAGCAAAGAAGATCCTCGCAAAAGCAAGAAAAGAAAAACTTCCAATCGTAGACAAAGATTTTAACTTAAAAGGTCTGATCACAATTAAAGATATTGAGAAACAGATCAAATACCCACTGTCAGCCAAAGACGCGCAGGGAAGACTTCTGTGTGGTGCAGCGATCGGTATTACAGCGAACTGTCTTGAAAGAGCAGAAGCTCTTGTAAAAGCAAAAGTTGATGTAGTAGTACTTGATTCGGCACACGGACATTCAGCAAATGTACTTCGTACCGTAAGAATGATCAAGGATGCATTCCCGGATCTTCAGGTGATCGCAGGTAACGTTGCAACAGGAGAAGCAACAAAAGCGCTGATCGATGCAGGTGTTGATGCAGTAAAGGTTGGTATCGGACCTGGATCCATCTGTACAACCCGTATCGTAGCCGGTATCGGTGTACCACAGATCACAGCTGTTATGGACTGCTACGAAGCAGCAAAAGAGTCGGGAATTCCGATTATTGCAGATGGTGGTATTAAGTACTCAGGTGATATGACAAAGGCGATCGCAGCCGGAGCCAACGTATGTATGATGGGAAGTATCTTCGCAGGATGCGATGAGAGCCCGGGAACATTCGAACTCTATCAGGGAAGAAAATACAAAGTATATCGTGGAATGGGATCTATCGCAGCAATGGAGAACGGAAGCAAAGACAGATACTTCCAGACAGATGCGAAGAAGCTTGTACCGGAAGGCGTAGAAGGACGAGTTGCCTATAAAGGATCTGTAGAAGATACTGTATTCCAGTTAATGGGCGGTCTCCGTTCCGGAATGGGTTATTGTGGAGCACCAGACATCGAAACTCTCAAGACAACAGGACGTTTCGTAAAAATTTCTTCTGCATCCCTCAAAGAAAGCCATCCACACGACATTCACATCACAAAAGAAGCACCAAACTACAGCGTAGATGAATAAGATGCAAAATTAATCAAGAGAGAAGAATCATTTCCGTAAGAGAGACGATTCTTCTCTCTTACATTATCCAACTATTTTCAAACTTCACCCAAACCTTCAACAGTCAACGGAATCCAGCGGCAATTGTTTTTTCGGAGGGGTACACGTCCCCTTCCGACTACCTTAATAAAAAAATAATAATTTTTTCAACAATTTCTCATCATTTTATGATAGTCTGGATATAGTTAGGATTCCAACAGAAAATTTGCAAAAAACACAAAAGATTGAGATGACGAAATGAACCGAAGAAAGAAGAAAAACACCAGAGCCAACCTGTACAGGGGTGGCGATGGAAAAAGCTATTATGAGGCGAATAAGAGACGCAGAATGAGCCGTTATATAAAGGTGGGGAGTACGATCCTGATCACACTGCTTCTTGCACTTTCTATTATGAAGATCAGTGGAAGAGGAATCTTTGCACAGAGAGCATACAGTGAGCTTTCTGATGAAGTGCTCAGTGCCCAAAAGCCGGATATTGATGTAGAACTGTTAACTGTGAATGAATATTCAAGACCGGGACTTTCAACCAATGAGATTACCGGAATAGTCATTCATTACACTGCCAATCCTGGTTCGACAGCGATGGAGAACAGAGACTATTTTGAGGGACTGAAGGACAGTCACATTACGCAGGCAAGCAGTAATTTTGTAGTAGGACTGGACGGGGAAATCGTACAGTGCGTACCAACCTGGGAGGTTGCATATGCGTCCAATACACGGAATTTTGATACGGTGTCCATTGAGTGCTGTCATCCGGATGAGACCGGAAAGTTCAACGAGGCAACTTATAAGAGCATGGTACAACTTACAGCGTGGCTGTGTGAAAAGTTTTCGCTGACAGAAGAAGATGTGATCCGACATTATGATATTACAGGGAAAATCTGTCCGAAATACTTTGTCGAAAATGAAGATGCCTGGAAGCAGTTTAAAAGTGATGTAAAAGCGGTCCTGGACAACGCAAAATAAAAAATATCTATTGATTCACTTCCAAAGTGTCTGCTATAATGTTTTAATATAACGGGCAATTGAAGGCACCCGGAAAGCAGTAGAGTGAGAAACGAGGAATTGATAGATGAACGATTTGGAATTATACCGTGAAGAGCTTGCAAACTGTGATGCGAAGATCACAGAGGCATTAAAAGAAAGATATGCGATCATTGAAAAGATCATGGCATACAAAGAAGAGTATGGCATGCCGATCCTGCAGCCGGAACAGGAAGAAAAGCAGAAGAAGAGACTGATGTTCAGCCTTCACAATGATAAGCACAGAGACGAGATTTATGATGTATTTGAGCGTATCCAGCGCAACAGTAAGAAGATCCAGGCTAGAAAGCTTTTTGATTACAACATTGTCCTGATCGGGTTTATGGGAGCTGGAAAAAGTACGATCTCTGATTATCTTAGCACCATGTTTGCCATGGAAGTGGTTGAGATGGACCAGCTGATTGCAGAACGCGAAGGCATGAGTATTTCCGATATTTTTGAAACCTATGGGGAGGAATACTTCCGTAATATGGAAACCAATCTTCTGATCGAGATGCAGGAGAAGAAGAATGTGATCATTTCCTGTGGTGGTGGTGTGGCAATGCGTGAACGCAATGTCGCGGAGATGAAGAAAAATGGTCGTGTAGTACTCCTTACTGCACATCCACAGACCATTCTTGACCGTGTAAAAGACAGTGACGACAGACCGCTGCTCAATGGACACAAGAATGTAGAATATATCGAGCAGCTGATGGAAGCAAGAAGAGAAAAATACGAGGCGGCTGCAGATATTGTTGTAGATACAGATAACAAGACGGTTCTGCAGATCTGTGAAGATCTGATTCAGAAGCTTCTGGAAATGGATGAGAATCATGTTTAAGACCTTTTATCCGGACGAATATGTAGCGTCCACTTATGTGCTGGATTTTGAAAAAATGTATCGGGAAGGCTGTCGTGGACTGGTATTTGACATTGACAATACGCTGGTTCCGCATGGAGCACCGGCAGATGAGAGAGCAATCTGTCTTTTTGACAGGCTGCGCAGCATCGGGTTTGATACATGCCTGATTTCCAATAACCAGGAACCACGTGTAAAGCCTTTTGCCGAAAAGGTGCAGAGCAAGTATGTGTTTAACGCGCATAAGCCTTCCACGAAGAATTATATAAAAGCCATGGAGCTGATGCAAACGGACAGAGGAAACACTGTATTTATCGGAGATCAGCTTTTTACGGATGTGTGGGGAGCGAAGCGTACCGGGATGAAGAGTATTCTGGTGAAGCCAATCTATCCAAAAGAAGAGATCCAGATTGTGCTGAAAAGATATCTGGAGAAGATTGTATTACATTTCTATAAAAAAGAGAACGAAAAGAGAATGTCCTGCAAGTAGGCAGGGCATTTTTTGATAGGAAATTCCGAAGGAACTTCCTATCAAATAAAAGGCACTGCGTGCCAAAGATGTGCACTCGCACGAAGATGAAGAATGTCGCAAGCGACTGCGCTCGGCGCGAAAATGTGCCAAGGCACATTCTTTTTAGTAAAGTAAATAGAAAACCCCCGGTTCTCATAACGAGAACCGGGGGACATCAGGGGGGATACTATATTTACAAAATCTTATAAGTAGTCATGTTTGGCAAGAACATTCAGGATGTTACGTCCTTCTTCTGTACCTTCGATGATACGGCGGGCACGTACACTATCACCGATGTTCATGATTTCAACATCTTCATCTTCGAATTCTTTACGGACTGCATCGAGGATCGGAGCGTTTGCTCTCATACCAAGACATACAAATCCATAATCAAATAGCATTTCTTCTTCATTTCCTTCTGGCGTTTTAACAAGGAAGGAATCTGCTTTAACTTCAAGAAGAGCAGTATTCGGACACTGTTTTACACCATATTTATCCATCAGTGCAAAGGTTCCGACTTTGGATACCGGATCAATTCCGTTACCGATTACCGGCATCATTTCCACAATGCTTACATCAGCG
Source organism: Coprococcus sp. RTP21204st1_G4_RTP21204_210225 (assembly GCF_040915385.1). Classification (NCBI taxonomy): domain Bacteria; kingdom Bacillati; phylum Bacillota; class Clostridia; order Lachnospirales; family Lachnospiraceae; genus Coprococcus; species Coprococcus sp. RTP21204st1_G4_RTP21204_210225. The sequence goes on from NZ_JBCPDP010000004.1 coordinate 137,506, forward strand.
CCACGTGGAGCAAAGAATTCTACTACGTCAAGACCTACGGCACCGCCACCGATAACAACGACTTTTTTACCTTTCAGATCTTCTGGATATTCCATAACATGGTTGATCATATTTGTAATAGAAGAAACTTTTCCGCCCTCTTTGTCAATATTCTCATGAAGACCCTTGATCGGTGGAAGGAGCGGATTAGAACCGGTAGCATTTACAATAATGTTCGGGTTCATGCTTCTGATCATTTCAATCGTAGCTTCCGTGTTCTTGAAGATGAACAGGTTTTTCAGCTTGCTTGCGCGATGGATCAGATAGTTCGGAAAGTCAGCAAGTCTCTTCTTATCCGGGATCTTGGAGATCAGGGCGGCAAGTCCGCCGAGTTCCGGTTTCTTCTCGATCAGGAAAGTAGTGCATCCAACCTCGGCAGCTGTACATGCAGCTTCCAGTCCGGCAGTACCACCACCGATCACAACAACGTTGCAAGGCTTGTTGATTTTCTGCTTTTTGTAATCTTCGCCGCCATTTACAGACGGGTTAACAGTACAACGGATCGGACGGTTGATTCCGATACGGTGTCCTGCACATCCGATGTTACAAGAAATACATTTACGGATATCACATTCATCACCGAATTCTACTTTATTTACCCATTCCGGATCAGCGATCAGTCCACGTCCCATACCGATCAGGTCAGCATCGCCTCTTGCAAGAATATCTTCAGCAACCTGTGGGTTACGGATGTTACCCATTGTCATACATGGTTTGCCGTAACGTTCTTTTACAGCTTTTGCCATATAAGAACGCCATCCATCTGGAAGGTAATTGGCATCAATCTGGTACTGGATGGATCCGTTCAGACCGGCAGATACGTCGAATACGTCAACTTCTTCCTGGAAGTACTGCAGGTAATCAAGACAGTCATCCAAAGTATTTCCGCCTTCCATAAATTCGTCCGCACTGATACGAACAAAGATAGGGAAGAATGGTCCAACCTGTCTTCTAACTTCTTCAATAACAAGTTTTGCAAGTCTTGCACGGTTTTCCAAAGATCCGCCGAATTCGTCTGTTCTCTTATTTGTAAGAGGTGAAAGGAACTGGCTTATAAGGTAAGAATGTCCTGCGTGGATTTCTACAGCGTCAAACCCTGCGATCTGAGCACGTTTTGCGGCTTCACCGTATTTTTTTACAATATGCATGATTTCATCTTTTTCCAGTGGACGCGGGATTTCACCGCCTGCTTTTGAAGGAACATCAGAAGCAGAAACCGGCTGCATATTGATACGTGCTGACTGTGCAGAAGCACCGGCATGATTGATCTGGATTGCAATGCAGGATCCATGTTTGTGTACTGTTTCGCAAAGTTTGAAAAGTCTTGGAATGTAGTTATCCTGATCGATACGAAGCTGTGTGGTTCCGTTAGATCCCTGTGGAGAATCAACGCTGGCGTTCTCTACGATGAGAAGTCCTGTACCGCCTTTTGCACGCTGCTCGTAATAATTGATATGAAGAAAACTCATTTCACCATTCTGTTCACCGTAGTTGGTTCCCATTGGAGTCATGACGATACGGTTCTTGACCGTCATATGTTTGATGGTAAATGGCTCGAAAATGTGTTTGTATTTGCTTTTCATTAGAAATTCCTCCGTAAAAATGACTTAATAATCAAAATAAAATGATGTGAGTGTCAAAAGTGAATTTTGCCACTCACTGATGTAATCGGATTGCTTCATTGCTATGCAATTCCTGCAATCCTCAAAAAATCTTAGTCACGCGAGGTTGTCTTATACCGGCTTGGGCGTACCGGTTTTTGTTAAATCCATTATAATCACAAAAAACTGAAAAATACAAATTGAAAATACATAGAAAAATAATAGAATATAACTATAGAAACGGTGAAAAAGATAAAAATAAAATTATATTAGGAAGACGGGAAATGGAAAAAGATAGACAATTTAAACAAAACTATAGAATAATTAAATAATTTATGCTATGTTTAATATAAGAACAGGAAAGAGGGTGATGGTTTTATGAATCTGAATCAGTTGCATTACTTTGTGACACTAGCACATATAGAACACTATACCAGAGCGGCGGAAATGCTGTCCATTACGCAGCCAAGTCTCAGCCATGCCATCAGTATGCTGGAGCAGGAGCTTGAGACAAACCTGTTTGAAAAAAGAGGGCGTAACGTTGTACTGACAAAGTACGGAAAAGTATTTCTGGAATATGTAGAAGAAGCTTTAAAGATTCTGGACAGTGGTGTAAAAAAGACAAGGGCGTTGACAAGTGACACCGGCGGGGTGATCGATCTCGCATATATTTTTACGCTTGGAAGTGTATTTGTTCCACAGCTTGTAGGCGGTTTTTTGAAGGAACACGAAGACTGGGATGTGAATTTCCGTTTTTCTGTCGGAAATACGACAGAGATTATACAGGGGTTGAAAGAGGAGAAGTATGACATCGCTCTCTGTTCGCGAAAAGAAAAAGAATCCGGGATTGATTTTGTACCGATCGCTAAGGAAAAATTGGTTGTTGTTGTTCCAAGAGACCATGAGCTTGCCGGAAGAGGATCTGTTGATCTGAAGGAAACACTTCCTTATCCCCAGGTATATTTCACCAAGAACAGCGGGCTCAGACCGGTGATCGACCAGTTGTTTGAACAGACCGGAGGGACACCGAAGATAGCATATGAGATTCTGGAAGATGCATCGATGGCAGGTCTTGTGGCAGAAAATTTTGGAATTGCGGTAATGCCGGAGATTCCTATACTTAAAAATCTGAATGTAGATGTACTGGATATTGAGAATCCACCATACGAACGTTATATATATCTGGCGAAGCTGAAGGAAAAATATCTGGCGCCGGTTGTAAAAGAATTTATTGAATATGTAAAAGAAAGCAATGGGAAGGCACTTTAATAGGCCTTCCCATCTCTTTTGACAAACTGGATGAAACGTTTGACAGCGGGAATCTGGTATTTGTCGCGGATGTATCCCATATAAACGGTGTGGGTAAGGTCTGCATCGGCAAGCGGGAGTACGGTTACATTTGCCTGATCAACCGCATCGACCCTGGCAACAAGGGCGATTCCGAAATCTTCGGCAACCAGGGCAGCAATTGCGTTTTCATCCGGACACTCACAGACGATGTTTACCTTCAGCTTCTTTTCTTTATAGAAGTTACGGGTGAAGCCACCGAGTCCGGAATAGCGGTCATACCCGATCAGAGGATAGTCAGTAAGGTCACTGCAACAGACGGATTCTTTCTGGACAAGAGGATGTTCTTTTGGAGTAATTACAACCATATTCTGGTTCAGAATGGGTACAAAGGAAATATCCGGTTCATCCGCAACGAAAGAACCAAAGATCACATCGTGGCGGTCGGATTTGAGCCCCTGGATCATATCTGCAGTGTGCGTTTGGTTAAAATTGAAGGTTACATGCTTGTTGCGGTCTATATCTAGGAAGGATCGCACTGTATGCGGAATATAGTAGTTTGCCAGCGGAAATACATAGGCGATATCAATATGTCCACCGCTTCCGGCAAGCTGCTTCATCTTATGCTCGGCAATATGTACCTCCTCGAGGATCCGGTTGACATGTTCCAGGAAGACGCGGCCGGATTTGGTGAGGACAACATTGCGTCCCTGATGTTCAAAAAGCATCAGTCCAAGTTCTTCTTCCAGAAGCGACATGGACCGGCTGAGGCTTGGCTGGGAGATCTTAAGTACTTCTGCAGCCTGTCGGAAATGCTGCAGGGTTGCTACTTTTTGGAAATATTCAAGCTGATTTAGCGTCATGGTAAAAAATCCTTTCTATATTATATAAAATAATCATACCATAACTGATGCCAAAAAGCTATCAAAAACACACATAAGATATATTTGAACTATCAAATGATATCGTCTATAATTTAACTATCAAGAGGTTGTTTAAAAATTAACAAAAATTGGGCAAACGTTAAAAACATTCTCAAAGAACAAAGAAATAAATTTCGATGGAAGAAGAAAAGGAGAACAAATCATGGCAGAGAGAATTACAGGACACACAGAACTTATCGGACTTATGGCTTATCCAATCAGACATTCAAGCTCACCGGCAATGCATAATGAAGCATTTGCTTACCTTGGACTGGATTATGCTTACCTTGCATTTGAAGTTGACAACAGCACACTGGAAGATGCAGTAAAAGGACTTCGTGCTCTGAAAATGGTAGGATCTAACGTGTCTATGCCAAATAAAACAGTTGTTGGACAGTATCTGGACAAATTATCTCCGGCAGCAGAGCTTTGTGGAGCAGTTAACACAATCGTAAATGAAGATGGTGTTTTAACAGGACACATCACAGACGGCATCGGATTCATGCAGGCATTAAAAGATAACGATATCGATGTGATCGGAAAGAAGATGACAATCGCAGGCGCAGGCGGAGCTGCTACAGCAATTGAAATCCAGGCTGCACTTGACGGCGTAAAAGAAATCTCTATTTTCAATATTCATGATAAATTCTGGGCAAATGCTGAAGAAACAGTAAGAAAGATCAATGAAAAGACAAATTGCAAAGCTACTCTTTACGATCTGGATGACAAAGAAAAATTAAGAGAAGAAATGAACGATTCATACATCTTCGTAAACGGAACAGGTGTTGGTATGAAACCACTGGAAGGAATGTCAGTTGTACCGGATAAATCATTCTTCCGTCCGGAACTTATTGTTATTGATGTTCCTTACTCACCACTGGAAACAAAGATGCGTTCTATGGCAAAAGAAGTTGGATGTAAGACAATGAACGGTCTTGGAATGATGTTATTCCAGGGAGCAGCAGCATTCAAACTCTGGACAGGAAAAGAAATGCCGATCGAACACATGAAAGAAGTATTAAACATCAGATACGATGATTAATACCTGGCAGGCTTGTATTGAATTTAAGAAGAAATCGAAAAAATTTGAAAAACAGGAATGTGAGGAAAAGAGATGAATAAGAAATACATACCCAGCGCCCTGATCCTTTATTTAAACTACTTTATCCACGGTGTCGGATGTTCCATCCTTGGACAGGCAGTCATCAAGGAAGCACTTGCCGCTTCCTGGGGCGTAGAAGTTATGGCAATCACTGCAATTTCAGCAGCACTCGGACTTGGACGTCTGATCGCGCTTCCGTTCGCCGGACCGCTTTCTGACAAACTCGGACGTCGTATTTCAACAGCGATCGGTAGTGGATCCTATGCAATCTACCTGATCGGACTTGCACTTGCATTTAATGCAGGAACAAATGGCGGATACCAGATCGCATATATCTGTGCAATCGTTGGTGGTATCGCAAACTCTTTCCTGGATACAGGAATTTACCCGGCTGTTTCAGAAATCATTTACAAAGCACCGGGCGTTGCAACTATGGGAATCAAATTCTTTATTTCTGTATCGCAGATGCTCTTACCGTTCGTACTTGGTGTAACTGTCACTACAACAGCAACAGGAGCAACCTCTTACAACACACTGTTCTATGCATGTGGAATCGCTTATCTTGTACTTCTGGTACTGGTTATGATATTCCCACTCCCGGATACAGATCAGAAAGCAGCGGGAAAGAAAGAAGGCCTGATCGACAGCTTAAAGCATACCCATTTCTCTGTAGAATCCATCGCAATGATCCTGATCGGATTCACATGTACAGGTACCTTCCAGTTATGGCTGAACTGTGCACAGAACTTTGCAAAAGAGAATGTTGGCTGGGCTGATCCGTCCATCATGCAGACATACTATTCAGCAGGAACAATGCTTGCACTCGTTGTAACTGCACTTTTAACAAGAAAGATCAAAGACGTAAGATTTATCCTGGGATACCCGGTAATCTGTCTTGTAACAATGATCGCTGTTCTGGTTGGAAAGAGCCAGACACTTATGATTGCAGGTGCATTCCTGATCGGATGGGCAGGAGCAGGCGGACTTCTTCAGATCGCAACTTCTGTATGTAACATGCTTTTCCCGAAGATCAAAGGAACTGTAACAGCACTTGTTATGATCGCATCTTCCCTGTGTAACTACACCATCCTTACAGCAGCATCCAAAATGCAGCCGTCACAGGTTATGGTTATGAATATCGTTCTTACAGCAGTTGGAGTCCTTCTTGGATTATTTGTAAACTTACGTTATACTAAGATGGTAGAACAGGCTCAGGCTGACAACTAGAAAAAGGAGAAAACAGACATGAGTAAATATGTAGAAGTTCGTGGTGTTAAGATCGGTGAAGGAGTACCAAAAATCTGTGTACCGATCGTCGGAAAGACAAAAGAAGAAATTCTTGCAGCAGCAAGATCTTTTGAGGATGTTGCGCTTGATGTTGTAGAATGGCGTGTAGACTGGTTCGAAGGTGTATTTGACTTCGCACAGGTTGAAGATGTATTAAAAGACCTTCGTCCGGCACTTGGCGAAACTCCGATTCTTTTCACATTCCGTACTTCCAAAGAAGGCGGCGAAAAAGCAATCGAAGCTGACGCATATGCAGAGCTGAACAAGAAAGCAGCAGCAACAGGACTGGTTGACCTTGTGGATGTAGAAGCATTTACAGGGGACGAAGTTGTAAAAGATATCATCGAAGGTGCGCATGCACACGGCGTAAAAGTCGTTGCATCCAACCATGACTTCGATAAGACACCGGACAAAGACGATATCGTAGGACGCCTTGTGAAAATGCAGGAACTTGGCGCAGATATCCCGAAAATTGCAGTAATGCCACAGTGCAAAAAGGATGTACTTACACTTCTTGAAGCAACACGTGAAATGGCAGAAGAACATGCAGACCGTCCGATCATTACAATGTCTATGGCAGGTACCGGACTGATCAGTCGCCTGTGCGGTGAAGTATTCGGTTCAGCACTTACTTTCGGGGCAGTAGGAAAAGCTTCTGCACCTGGACAGATGAATGCATCAGATTTAAGAGAAATCCTGACTCTGATCGATAAGAGCATCTAGTGAAGAAACATCCGGAGAAGTCCTGTGGCGGATCCGTTATGTTTATGTTTAACCTGAATGAAGAGTGAAAAAGGCAGGATAAAGACCCGCAATCATACCGGGGATTCCGGTGGATTGCGGGCCTTTATCATATTCTGGTTTTGTTAAAAAACTAACCGATTTCTGAAAGTGAAAAAATTATATAAAAATTTTGCTATTTAAAGAGATAAAAGCAAATAGAAAAAATAGACAAATTCTTCGGTAATTGATATCATTTTTGTATGATTACATGAATGGAGGGCAAATGCGAATGAAGAAAACAGTAATCTGGCTGGATAACTATCTGGAAGAATTTTTTATGGTGATAAGCCTGATCCTGATGACAGTGATCATGGGGATCCAGGTGTTTTCCAGATATGTACTCGGCTCAGCGCCGTCCTGGTCGGAGGAGATTACCCGTTACCTGTTTGTATGGTCGGGATTTTTGAGCGTCAGCTATTGCACGAAAAAATGTATTTCCATTAAGATCGAACAGTTTGTGTCAATTTTCCCACGAAGAGGGAAGGCACTTTTTAAACTGGTTAACCATACCTTTGAACTGATGGTATTTCTTTATCTGATACCGTTTGCGTTTAAGTATATGATGTCAGCAGTAGAGAGCGGACAGGTAAGTCCGGCGTGCCACATCCCGATGTATTATGTGCAGGCAGCACCGCTTGCAAGTTTTATCCTGGTAGCGATCCGTATTATCCAGCGATGGTTTGCAGAATTAAAAGTAGTAAGAGAAAAAGATGAGAAAGGAGAAAAAGCATGCCGGCAGCAGTAGTATTTATCTTATTTGTAATCTGTCTGATCATTGCCATTCCGGTATCAATCGCGCTTACGATCGCATCGGTCCTTCCGGGTGCTTTTGATCCATCCTTCACAGCCAGCGGACAGTTTGTGATCCGTTCTATGCTGGGAGGAATTGACAGCTTTCCGCTCCTTGCGGTTCCGATGTTCGTACTTTCCGGAATCATCATGGCAAGAGGCGGCATTTCAAAAAAATTATTTGATGTATTTTCCTATTTTCTTGGAAATCTGACAGCGGGTCTGCCGTGCGCGGTCATTGTAACCTGTCTGTTTTATGGTGCAATCTCAGGCTCCGGACCGGCGACGGTTGCAGCAGTCGGAAGTATGACGATCCCGATTCTGATCGAGCTTGGATACGATAAGGATTTTTCCGCGGCGATCGTAGCCGTGGCAGGTGGTCTTGGAGTTATTATTCCACCAAGTATTCCGTTTATCATGTTCGGAAGTGCTTCCGGTGAATCAGTAAGTGACCTGTTTATCGCAGGGATCATTCCGGGACTTCTTATCGGCGGACTTCTGATGGTTTATGCAGTTTATTACTGTAAAAAGAATGGAGAGGACAAAGAAAAGATCCAGAAAGTAGTCGGAGAACTTCATGAGAAAGGACTTCTGAAGGTTTTAAAAGAAAGCTTCTGGGCACTTTTGAGTCCGGTTATCATTCTGGGATGCATCTATTCCGGAATCGCATCGCCGACAGAAGCGGCAGTCATTTCGGTGTTTTACGCACTGATCGTCAGCCTGTTTATTTATAAGACGATGACATTTAAAGATATCTGGCCGGCACTGGTGGAAGGCGTGCGCACCTATGCACCGATCATGTTTATCCTTGCAGCATCGATTGCATTTTCAAGAGTTCTGACTCTGATGCAGATCCCACAGATGGTAAGCACCTGGATCCTGACGCACTTTACCAATAAGATCGTCCTGCTTCTGGTGATCAATGTATTCCTTCTGATCGTGGGAATGGTCATGGATACAACACCGGCAATCTTGATCCTGACACCGATCCTTCTGCCGATCGTAACAGCAGTCGGCATGAATCCGATCCACTTTGGAATCATGATGGTTGTCAACCTTGCAATCGGATTTGTAACACCGCCGATCGGAGTCAATCTGTTTGTGGCAAGCTCGCTTACAGATATCCCGATCATGCGGATTTCCAAACATGCGATGCCAATGATCGGCTACTTCCTTGTTGCACTTTTGTTAATTACATTTATCCCGGCGATCAGCCTGGCACTGATATAGGAGGTAGCAGCATGAAGAAAGCAGTAAGAATGGCGGTAGCGGCAGGAATGTGTGTGGCACTTGCACTTAGTGCGGGGTGTCAGAAAAAGACGGTTGCGGATGATGAGGTACAGCGATATGCATGGCCGCTTGCAACGGCAAGTCCGGAGGATACCGTAACACAGATTTATGCAGAAAAATTTGCGGAAGAAGTAGAAGAATTAAGTGATGGCAAGATGAAGATCCAGGTCTATCCGAACGGTACGATCGGAGGGGACAGAGAGCTTCTGGAGAGCTGTAAGGATGGGGATATTCCGTTTGTGATCCAGAATACCGCACCGCAGGTAACTTTCATGCCGGACCTTGCGGTGTTTGATATTCCGTGCCGATTCAGTACGATTGATGAAGTACGTGAAAAGGTAGATGATCCGGAGTTCTATGGACTTCTGGAGGATGTCTATGAGAATGGTGGATATAAGCTCCTTGGCTATGCAGACCAGGGATTCCGTGTTATGTCAACGAATAAAATGGTCGAATCATTGGCTGATTTTAAAGGACAGAAGATCCGTACCATGGAGAATTCCTACCATATGGATTTCTGGAAAAAACTGAAAGCATCTCCGACACCGATGAGTTTCAGTGAGGTGTATATTGGGCTGCAGCAGGGAACCATTGATGCCCAGGAGAATCCATACGAGGTTATCGTATCCAACAAGCTTTATGAACAGCAGGATTATGTTGTGGAAACCAATCACCTGCCGCATCTGATCTCTCTGATCGTCAGTGATGAATTTTTTCAGGATCTGCCGGAAGATAAGCAGGCAATCCTTGTAGAAGCTGCTGAGATCGCCAAAGAAGAGACTCGCCAGGCATCGGATGACCGGATTGCAGACAAGATCAAAGTAATTGAGGACAGTGGAACACAGATTGTTACACTTAGTGATGAACTGAGAGCTGAAATCCGTGAGGCAGTGCAGCCGGTTTACGATGAAATCGAGAAAAATGTGGATAAAAAACTCTATAATGCCTATATGAAATAGCAAAAAAATACGGAAAATCAGGGAAATCTGTAATTGATTGAAATTTTTTGTTGAAAAATAGAGTTTTTTATTATAGAATTATAAGTAATGTATATAAAAAGTAAAAGGAATGCCCCAGGGCATATATAAGGAGGATATTACAATGATTTCAGCAGGCGATTTTAGAAATGGTCTTACAGTACTGATCGAAGGTAACATTTATCAGATTCTGGAATTCCAGCATGTAAAACCGGGAAAGGGAGCAGCTTTCGTTAGAACAAAACTTAAAAACATCATCAGTGGTGGTGTAGTAGAAAAGACTTTCCGTCCGACAGAGAAATTCGATACCGCTCATATCGACAGAAAAGATATGCAGTATCTGTATTCTGATGGTGAACTCTATCACTTCATGGATGTTGAGACATTCGACCAGATCGCAGTTGATGGAGATACTGTAGGAGATTCCCTCAAGTTTGTAAAAGAGAACGAGATGGTTAAAGTATGTTCACATGAAGGTAACGTATTCTCAGTAGAGCCGCCGATCAGTGTGGAACTTGAAGTTACAGAGACAGAGCCGGGAGTAAAAGGTGATACAGCTACAGGTGCTACCAAACCGGCTATCGTTGAAACAGGAGCAAGTGTTCTTGTACCGCTTTTCGTTAACCAGGGTGACAAGATCAAAATTGATACCCGTACAGGAGAGTACAGCTCAAGAGCATAATCCTTTCGTCATAATTCACAAAATTAAGACAGAGATAAAAGCCGAAAGCAGAGGCAGGTCCTCATGCTTTCGGCTTTTTTGCATGTCAATGCCATTTTGGAGGGAAAAAGAATGTTCTTGTAATCTGAAAAAAGGGCAGATATAATTGGCAGTACACACCTGCTTGAATGCAGGTGATATTCAAATCATAAGCTGCCTTAAGATGGCAGAAAAGGTTTTTTGCGGCGCATGGCTTTCGGGAAGGAGAACGGATGAATTATACAGAATTTATGAATGCTATGTTATGCGAGATCAGAGGACAAGTAGATGCGCAGGTGAGGACGGAGTTGTACACCGTGACGAAGAATAATGGAACCAGAAGAACAGGGATTCTTTTTAAGCAAGAGGACAGCAACCTTGCACCGACGATCTATCTGGAGGAATTTTACCAGAAGTATCTGAAGGGGCAGCAGGTACCGGATCTGGCGGATTCCATTTGCAGTATTTATCAGGAGATACGGGTGAAGAAGACCTGTGATTGTCAGAATCTGTTTGATTTTAATCATGTAAAAGAGCATATCGTGTACAAGCTGATCCGGCGGGATGCCAACGAAGAACTGTTAAAGCAGATTCCTTATGAGCCGTTCCTGGATCTGGCAGTGGTCTATTATATCCAGATAGACAACACACGCTTTGGCTCGGCGGCGATCCAGATCCGCAACGAGCATCTGCGGTACTGGCGTGTGGAAAAGGAAGAAATCCGCCGTCTTGCCGAGAAGAATACACCGCGGATCTATCCGGTGCAGATCCGGCAGATTGTGCGCTTTATGTATGTGGCGACGAACGAGCAGTGCAGTCTGGGGGCAGCAGTGATGCGGTATCCGGATTTCCGGGAAAAGGTCAGGGGGATGATCAGAGGGGATTTCTATATCCTGCCAAGCAGTATCCATGAAGTGATACTGGTGCCGGAAAGCTTTGGACTGGAGCCGGAGCGGATGCAGGAAATGGTAAAAGAGATCAATCAGACCGGAGTGGCACCGGAGGAAGTGCTTTCGGATTCCGTGTATTACTTTGATGGGGAAGAGATTCGGATCGTGGCGAAGTAGGGATAGATTATAAACGTGTATAGAGTAGGGAAAATTGACAGGGAAATATACCATTGTATAGCAGAGGATATAGTAACAGATGAAGTTATTATAACTGTTGTGCAGATTATGCATATTCGGGAAAGACATCCCAATGATTATGAACTTTTTTCTACATACTTTGACGAGATAATACGGGATTCGGATTATATAATTGAAGCGAAGAAACCCAATACAGCGTTGATACTAAAAGAAATTAAGGACGTTAAAGAAGTATTTAAAATGGTTTTACGTTTGATTACATCAAAGGATAATCTGGACTACAAAAATTCAATTATCACATTTATGAAAATAGATGATAAGGAATGGAACAGGCTGCTGCGCAACAAGAAAATTCTTTACAAAAGAGAATAATATTGATATACTGAATGTAGAGAAAAATTCATTCATATGATTATCTAAGGTGGAAGATTTCGTGCGATCCACACGCCGATGGTATAGACAGGGGAAACCTGAGAGATGCAGGAGAAGCGCACGCCTGCTGGATAATCATTTGAAGAAGACTTAAAGAGGTGTCGCAGGTTTGCGGCACCTTTTTGTGTATACGATGAGCCAAGTGCAGATTTGTGCTTGCACAAGAATCTGTATTTTGCGAATGTACATCACCTGGCTGTTAAGCGAGATGGTGTACAAAGTATACGAATCAAGTAGGAGTCAGCTTACGTAATCATACAATATAAAGAAAGGAATTCCGAGCATGAACACAGAAATTTTAGTAATTGAAGATGACGACCTGGTAAGACAGGGAATCGTAGACATCCTGGAACTAAAGGGATGGAATGCGGTTGCAGTGAAGTCTTGTAGCGAAGCACTCGTAAGGATCCGAGGAGAAGAATATATGCTGTATGTACTGGACATGAAGCTGCCAGACGGGAACGGAATCATGCTCTGCAGGGAGATCCGCAGATATACAGACAATCCCATTCTTTTCTTATCAGCCTATGACAGTGAAGAATTTATCGTAGAAGGATTTGAAGCGGGAGCAAATGACTATGTGATCAAGCCTTTCCGCACATTTGAATTTATTGCGAGAATCAAGGCTTTGCTGCGACGTACCGGTATGCAAAACGGCAAGAAAGTGAAAAAAGGAATTAAAAGCGGAGAATATGAACTGGATTTGCAGAATCAGATTTTGCAGAAGGATGGTGTCCGAATCGATCTTACAAGGACCGAATATCAGATTCTGTGCAGCCTTCTTGCAAACGCACCGAATCTTGTTGCGAGGGAGTTCCTGTTGGACACTATTTGGGATTTCAATGAAAATTATATCGATGACAATACCTTGTCTGTACATATGAACCGGCTGAGAAAGAAGCTGACTGCAGAAAATGAGCAGGATCCGATTGAGACAAAGCGTGGAGTCGGTTATGCATGGACGCTGAAAGCTGAGGATGTGTATGATGAGATCTGAGAGAAAGACGGAGAAATGGAGAATACCGGGAAAATGGACTCTGATTTTTCTTTTGATATTGCTGGCTTTTTATGGATACCAGAATATTCTTGCAGAAAATTATGAAAGACAGGTTGTTTCCTGGATCGGACAGACAGAAAAAGACAGAACGGTTTCTGCCTTTACAGAACCGGATGAAGAAGCATATCAGAAGGGCTGCGAGGCATTGAAAGAGGCAGGGTATGAAGAGACAGGAAAAATCTGGCTGGAAAAGAGAATCCGAAGTTACGGAATAGGTGTGTTTGTGGCTGCGATCGGCATCATCTGCATTGTTGGTCTGCTGACAGAACTGCACATGGAGAAAAGACGGAAAAAAGCACTGGATAATCAATTGGCAGAAAAAGACAGGGGACTGGAAGCAAAGCTGGCGGAAGAAAAAGAATTTCTGCATCGTGACCGGCAGAAAATGGGAACTTACATGGAAAATATTTCCCATCAGCTAAAAACACCGATCGCGGGAACACTTCTGAATCTGGAGGTGCTTCTTGTGACAGAAGAGGATGAAAAACGGTATCAGAAGCTGGAAGACTGTGTGAAAAAGGTGCAATGGATGTCCGATATGACGATCGTGCTTCTTAGGCTTGCGCAGATTGATTCCGGGAAAATCTGGATGAAGCGGAAAAAAGAAAATCTGACCGGACTGATCGAAGAATGTATAGACAGAACACAGCCTTTAGCGGAAGAAAAAGGAGTTGGATTTGAAATGGATGTTCCAAAAGAATGCCTGCTTTCCTGCGACGGATTCTGGCTGAAAGAGGCAATGGAAAATGTACTGAAAAATGCCGTAGAATATGCAGATACAGGAAGCCTGATTCAGATTCTGCTGAAAGAAGATACGGACTATTATAAGCTGTATATCACCAATTGGGGAAAACGGATTGAAGAAGAGAAAAGAGAGCTGATTTTTGACCGTTTCTACCAGATGGAACAGGGAAGTGGAATCGGAATTGGTCTGCATCTGGCAAGGGAAATTGTCACGCTCCATCAGGGAACACTGAAGGTTGTGGATCGAAGCGGCTTGGAGGAGGCGACAACCTTCCAGTTTATACTGCCGAAGATGATCGCAAAAGATCATGCACAGGAAGAAATAAATCTTACGATTTCGTAAGATTAGGGTAAGTGAATCGAAAGACTGATCTGATATAGTAAGACTAACAAATGAAGGAGGTGGCAGAAGATGAAAACCGTAATCAGACTGGACAAGGTAAGCAAAAGCTATACCCTTGGTGAAAAGAAAATCACAGCATTAAAGGAGTTTTCTTTTGAAGTGAAAAGCGGTGAATTTGTGGCAGTGATGGGACGAAGCGGATCCGGGAAATCTACTTTTCTTAAGATTGCAGGAACACTGGAAAAGTCAGATACCGGAGCAGTTTTCCTGAATGGAATACAGATTAACGGGCTTTCCCAAAAGAAGATCTGCAAGATCCGGCAGAAGAAAATCGGGTTTATTTTCCAACAGTATCAGTTACTGCCGGAGTATACGATCTGGGATAATGTATGCATGACGCTTTATATCGCGCATACGGTACCGGATAAAGCTTATATCCGACAGCTTCTTGAAAAGGTCGGATTATGGGACAGGAACGGAGATTATCCGGATCAGTTATCTGGTGGAGAGCAGCAGAGAGTGGCAATTGCCCGTGCAATGGCAGCAAAGCCGGGAGTGATCCTTGCGGATGAACCGACCGGGAATCTGGACTATCAGACCGGACAGGAGATCATGAAACTGATCTGCGCATCCAGAGAGCTTTACCGTCAGACAATTGTCATGGTGACACATGATATGGACAATGCCAATTATGCGGACAGGATTGTGTATATGGAAGATGGTGCATTGCGATGAAAAGACATGGAATTGAACGGGAACTCAGTATAAAAAGAATCCGCAGCCAGAAGAAATATAGTATCCTGATAGTCTCAATCCTGCTTCTTACCTGCACACTGATTCAGATTGGTTTTCAGATGTCGGAAGGACTGAAAGCCGCATATATCGAGAATCGTAAAGCAGTATATGGGGAGTGGGAACAGGTATTTGTGGATATGGATGAAAGCTCGGTAAAAGTAGCAGAAGAGAATCCATTTCTTGCACCGACCGGGAAAATAAGTATCTATGGGGCAATCGCCGGAGATTATCTGGAAAACCGTCAGATGAATATCGGGACAATGGACGAGACGGCGTGGAAGCTTGGCAGACTGGAAATGAAAGAAGGACGCCTGCCGGAAAATGAGCATGAGATCGTAATGGAATACAGTACACTTCGCTCACTTGGATATGAGGAGATGCTTGGAAAAGAGATTACACTGGATATTACACCGGCGCTTTCCATTCTGGAGCAGAGGGAATCAAAAAGCTATTCGTATACTTTATGCGGGATCCTAAAAGATTATCAGATAAACTGGGAAATCTGCAACCGGCATCGTTTTCCAACTGGAATTGTGACACAGGAAGGCGGGAACAGGATCGGCTCTGTTCAGGATATGCATATGCTTGTAAAAGCGAAAGAAGGCAGTGAAAGTGTTTATAAAGATCTGAAAGACAGCGAAGAATTTACCTGTGGCATGGATGACAATGTGGAACAGGACAAACTTTCTGATGTAAGTCTTCCGTATATGGATTTTCTGGAAAATATCCGTTTGCTGATTGGTGGTGCGTCGATCTGTATCCTGTTTCTTACGGTATCGCGTTCGATTATCTCAAGAGAACAGTTCTGGAGGTTCCTGGATGCACTTGGAATGAGAAGAGGGCAGATGTACCAGATTATTTTCTGGGAAGCAGTTCTGTTTGGTGCAGGAGCTGTTATTGTTGGAAATCTTGCAGGGATTGGGATTTACCAGCTGGTTATCCCTGCTTTTGAAAAGATAACCGAGCAGACATTACCACAGGCGGTTGCATGGGAAGGAGTCCTTTTTGGAACTGGCTTCAGTATCTTATGTATTGCTGCAAGTTATGGACTCAGTGCAGTACAGCTTCGCATACTTCTGAAAGAAAAAAAGAAGAAAGTTCAGAAAAGAAGGGGAAAGTACAGGAAGATCGTCCGGTTCACGCCGGGAAGAGTTTTACTTCATAAATGGCAGATGCATCGAGTGCGTAAGAGTGTAGAAATTGTTCTTCTGGCAAGTGCTTTGCTGATCGTGGGATTTGGAAAGATGGAAATATCAACCAGACAGGAAGAACTGAAAGTATATCAAAGGCTGACAGGAAATGGATACTATTTGAGTACAATGGAGATTACGAATTCTCCGGGAATTTCCAGGCAGACAGTTGATAAACTGGAACAGGTTGCCGGAGTAACTTCTGTAGAACAATATCATAACAATGAAAAAGAGGAGTTCTGGATTGATCTGTCAGAATATGCTGAAAGCGAGTATTTTCAGAAAGTAGTCGAAACATTGGTGGCATATCTGAATGAGACATCAATCAAGGAAAAGATATCTATTGAGAAAGTAAGATTGTCTTTGCTTACAATAGACAGATGGCAGGATATACAGCGTTTTCTGAGAAATCTGGATGAAGGCAGCCTGACAAAAGAAGAATTTGAACAGGGAGATTTTTGCATTCTGGATCTTACAGAGTTGCAGGAATATGACGGAAAATATCTGAGTGCATTCAGCCCGGACGGACAAGGAATATCAGAAGATACGGTACAGGTTGGTGATGAACTTCCGGTTTATACATTGAATGAGAATGGAAGTAGAAACGAAAATCCGATTCCAGTAACAGCGATTTTACGTGGCATGAAGGAAGAAGATGTGCGGAATCCACAGATAGGTGGATCTGGTATATCGATGATTGTTGGAAAGAATTTCTGGAAGAAATTTGGGAAAAGCAGAATTATGGAATATGATCAGATTGTAAAAATTCTGGTATCGGATGATGCGGATGCGTATGATACGGAAGGGCATATTCTAAGTATTTTAAAACAGGGAACAGCTGTAAATGTGCAGAATAACCATGAAGAGTATAAGAAAATACGTCAGGAATTATATTCCTTTATAGGAATGTACAGCATTTTTGCAGTGTTTTACATGATTCTGATTTCCATAGTTTTGTATCAGATGTTTCTTGCGGAGAAGCAGGAAGAAAAAAGAGAAGGGGAAATCTTACAGTCACTTGGAATGGAAGAAAAGTTCCTGAAGAAAATGCATCGGATAGAAGTTCTTTGGATGACGGGATGCGCAGGAGTGATTGGAGTTCTTACGTTATGGGGTGCTTGCCGACTGATATAGAGGAGGCTTCAAGATGAAGAAAACCTATATCCTATATTGCTGCATAATCAGCGTTATTCTAATGCCGTTCAAATGGTTTGCACCGGAGAATATGACGGATTTATCGGAATGGGGATTTAAGTGTATTTCCAATCCGGTTGGAATCGTGTTGCTCATTATTGGTGTTCTGCTGATTCAGGCAAAGCGTATAGAAGCAAAAGAACGGATTCAGGTGGGAATTGGATTAGTGGCAATAAAAAAGACTGTCAAGCCATAAAAGCTTCACAGTCTTTTCACGTCCCTGATCAGAATCGAACTGACGCACCCGCCTCCGGAGGGCGGTGCTCTATCCACTGAGCTACAAGGACATTTACTAATATAGCACTTGCCCAGAAAAAAATCAAGAAGAAATTTCGAACAGGACAAGTAAAACGGGATGAACAGAATAGCAGCCGAAATACCATTTGAAAGTGATTTGATACACAGAGTGGGCATCAGCATAAAGCAATTTTAATGCAGAAAAAGAATAAATAATCGCTTCGACAAAACCAGTCAAAACAAGTCTTCCTTCGCTATTGACGCAAAAGCGGGCATTGCGTATGATAGGTGGCAAAGGAGGAAATGCCATGTCGGAAGAAAAAAGGATGCCCGTCCTTACAGGCCAAAAGAAGCAGATTTTCTACACTGGTCTTGTGTATCTGCTGGTCTGCTTTATGACGGCGGGAGTCACCGCTTTTCTTACGAAAGAGAAAAAAGATGAGGTAAAAGAAGTAAGTGCAGTTGTTACAGAAGAGCCAAAAGTAAATACCGGATACGCAGCGATGGAAACCAATCCACTTCTGGAGAACCGGGACGAAGAGCTTGCGGATGCAGTAGAAGCATACTATCAGGAACTTTCCGGAAAAGAAGCCTATGCCGAAGCATATGATGGGATTGCGATTTACACGAAAGACGGCAAAGCAAAAGGCAGCAGGATTCTGTATGTACGGTACAATATGAAGATCCGTGGAATTTATACTGAAGTACCGGGACTTGAAACCTTATATGCGGTCAAGGACAAAGATGGAAAATTCGATATTCAGGCAGAGATCTCTGACGAGCAGATTCAGACGATAATTGAAGAAGTTTCCGCACAGACAGATGTGCAGGAGATGTTTGCACAGGTAGAAGCGGATTATGAACAGGCACTTGGTTCAGATGCAATGCTCGCACAGGCGGTGGAAGATCTGAAAAATGCAGTGGATCAGTAACACTGTAAATACAGCGAGCCAGTAACGTCTGAAAAAAGCGGTAAAGTCTATGAAAAAATGTTGTGCGTCAGCAGAAGTGGATGCTGTCTTGCCAAAAATTCATAAAGAATGCAGAATTTCAGGCAACATCCAGTCTCCGGATTACGATTTTCTATTGCGCTTACATAAGGATTCAGATATAATAAATAAAGCGGCGCAGGCAAAGAGTCTGCGCTAACGTTTATGATGAAAAAGAGAGGAACGATCGATACTATGAAGAAGATCCTGGATCTGATTACAGAAGAAATGGAACAGGCATTTGCAGATGCCGGATACGAGAAAGAACTGGCGCGTGTTACACTTTCCAACCGCCCGGATTTATGTGAATATCAGTGCAATGGCGCGATGGCAGGTGCAAAAAAGTACCACAAAGCACCGATCATGATTGCAGAAGAAGTTGTGGCAAAGATTCCGGAGAACGGATATATCAGCGGAGCAGAAGCAGTTAAGCCAGGTTTCATCAACCTGAAGACCAACCCGGTAGCAGTCGCAGATTATCTGAACCAGATGGAAGCAGACGAAAAGCTCGGCGCGGAAGAAGTAGAGAATCCAAAGACAATCGTTATTGATTACGGCGGACCGAACGTGGCAAAACCGCTTCACGTCGGACATCTCCGCTCCGCGATCATCGGAGAAAGCGTAAAGAGAATCACCCGTTTTATGGGCAATAAAGTGGTTGGTGATATCCACCTTGGAGACTGGGGATATCAGATGGGACTGATTATCACAGAACTGAAGAAACGCCAGCCGGATCTTCCGTATTTTGATGATAATTTCACCGGAGAATATCCAAAAGAAGCACCATTTACCATCAGTGACCTGGAGGAAATCTATCCGGCAGCGTCCGCTTATGCAAAAGAGCATGATGATTACAGAGAAGAAGCACTGGATGCGACCTTCCAGCTGCAGAGCGGAAAGCGCGGTTACCGTGCAATCTGGGATCACATTATGAATGTGTCTGTGACAGACTTGAAGAAAAACTATGCGAACCTGAATGTTGAATTTGACCTCTGGAAAGGGGAATCTGACGCACAGAAATACATCCCGGATATGGTGGAAAGACTGAAGAAGGAAGGCTATGCGCATATTGATAATGGAGCACTCGTGGTAGATGTCAAAGAAGAGACTGATACCAAAGAGATCCCACCGTGTATGATCCTGAAGTCCGACGGTGCAGCACTTTATGATACCACAGACCTTGCAACACTGGTAGAGCGTGAAGAACTGTTCCAGCCGAACGAAGTTATCTATGTAGTTGACAAACGTCAGGAACTGCATTTTGTACAGGTATTCCGCTGCGCGAAGAAGACCGGCATTGTAAAAGAGGATACAAAGCTTACTTTCCTTGGATTTGGTACGATGAACGGAAAAGACGGGAAACCGTTCAAGACCAGAGAAGGCGGCGTTATGCGTCTTGAGAACCTGATCCGCGAGATCACAGAAAAGATGTATGAAAAGATCACAGAGAACCGTACAGTATCGGAAGAAGAGGCAAAAGCAACAGCGAAGATGGTCGGAATGGCTGCGATCAAATACGGAGACCTCTCCAACCAGGCAGCAAAAGACTATGTATTCGATGTAGACAGATTCACTTCTTTTGAAGGAAATACAGGTCCGTACATCCTGTACACCATCGTTCGTATCAAATCAATCCTGAACAAGTACAAAGAATCAGGAAAGAGTATGGACGATATCAAGATCCTTCCGGCTACAAGTGAGAGCGAAAAGGCTCTGATGCTGGAAGCTGCGAAGTTTGGCAGTGTGATGGAGAATGTATACGAAGAACTTGCACCACACAAGATCTGCGCATATATTTATGATCTTGCAAATGCATTTAACCGTTTCTACCATGAGACAAAGATCCTGGCAGAAGAGGATGAACAGAAGCAGAAGAGCTACATTGCCCTTCTTACACTGACAAGAGACATTTTGACAACCTGCATCGATCTGCTTGGATTTGAAGCACCGGAAAGAATGTAAAAAGGCAGAAGCATCAGAAGTAATGACAATGCGATAAAGAGGCGAGGACATATGACAGAGAAATTGTTTTACATAGACAGTCACCTGCAGGAATTTACTGCGGAGGTTGTGTCCTGCCGCCCGTGTGATAACGGATATGAGGCAGTTCTTTCAAGAACTGCCTTTTTTCCAGAAGGCGGTGGACAGGCAGCAGATACCGGAGTGATTGACGGGATCAGAGTATATGATGTACAGGAAAAAGGAGACCAGATCTTTCACTATCTGGAAGGAGAACTGGAGGAAGGAAAGACCGTGACCGGTCAGATCGACTGGGACAAACGTTTTTCACGGATGCAGCAGCACAGTGGAGAACATATCGTATCGGGAATCGTTCATGCACGTTTTGGATATGATAATGTGGGATTCCATTTGAATGATGAGCTGTGCACTCTGGACTTAAGTGGTCCGCTCACGAAGGAGGAGCTTCGCGAGGTGGAAAATGCGGCAAATGAAGCGGTATTTGCAAATGTGCCGGTTCAGGTAAGCTATCCGTCCAAAGAAGAACTGAAGACGCTGGATTACCGCAGTAAGATTGAGATTGACGGTCAGGTGCGTATCGTGACGATACCGGGATATGACGTGTGTGCCTGTTGTGCACCGCATGTGTATTTTACCGGAGAGATCGGTCTTATCAAACTGGTGCAGAGTCAGAATTATAAAGGCGGTATCCGGATTACTATGCTGTGCGGAAGAAGGGCACTGAAGGATTATCAGCAGAAAGAAGAAAGCGTGAAGGCGATCATGGGAAGCCTTTCAGCGAAGGAAGAATTGATTGCTGAAGCAGTTGAACGCGTAAAAGAGGAATGTACACAGCTGAAGAGTGAACTTGCAGAGACAAGATATCAGATTCTTGAAGCACAGGCAGAAAAAATTCCGGAGGGACAGAAAAAGGTCTGTATTTTTGATAGCAAATTAAGTGGGAATGAACCACGTGAGCTTATGAACCTTGTACTGAAAAAAGGAACAGAAGTATGTGCGGTATTTGCAGGAAACGAAGAGAGTGGATACCGTTATGTGATCGGCAGTGAGACAGAGGATGTGCGCCCGTACAGCAAGATTCTCAAAGAACAGTTTGACGGAAGAGGCGGTGGAAAACCGGTCATGGTACAGGGTTCTGTAAATGGAAGTGAAGAGGCAATCCGAAAAGTTTTTGAGTAAGAGAAGGCGGAGATGAAGAATGCGAGACAGGAAAACAGGGAGAATTATCTGGTATTTGTTCAGTGCGGTTCTGATCAAATGGGGTGTGGAGATCGCAGTAGCGACATTTGCACTTTCCTGCGGTCTGCGCAGCAATATGGGAATTGGGGCAGTCTCTTCGATCATCACGATCCCAATGATTGCGTGGATCTACCGGAAAGATCAGGGACGCTATGAAAAGCAGCAGGAATCCTGGTGGAAATATAAAGCGGCTTCCCGATATGGAATGTGGCTTGTTATGATCGTCGGTGCAGTGACTGCGTGTGTGGCGATGAATGATATCGTCATGCTGATGAATATGCAGAGGATCAGCCAGGTTTATCAGAGCACAGAGCAGATCATTTACAGTGCACCGCGTTGGCTTCAGCTGGCGGGAGCCGGGATTCTGGCTCCGGTCGCAGAAGAGCTTGTTTACCGCGGGATGATCTACCGGCGGATGCGCGAGAGCCTTACCGCTGTGCAGGCAGGTGTGTTTGTATCCATTTTGTTCGGTGTCGGTCATGGAAATCTGCCACAGGGACTTTATGCAATGGTACTCGGACTTCTGCTTGCCTGCATTTATGAGAAATTCCGGAATATTGCAGCTCCGATCCTGTTCCATATTGTTGTGAATATTACGTCATTATTGCTTTCGTGGTATGGGGGCTTTGAATGGATTCTGGGAACAGAGGGAAAAGCAGTTGGAATTACTGTACTGGCTACGTTGATTACTGTTATAATTTATGTAAAAATAAAAAATATAAGACAAGAAATACGATAATTAACTGAAAAATACTGAAAAAGTTTACAAAATAAATAATATCTGACAATTTCTGTAAAATTAGGGGTTTACTTTTGCAGACAAATGCTGTATAGTGTTAAATCATAAAAGCAACAACAAAACCGTTTTACAGAAAGGGCAGGTTATATGAGTGTAATACAACAAAATACAGAACAAGGCTTATACAGCCCTGATTTTGAGCATGACAACTGCGGTATCGGAGCTGTTGTGAACATCAAAGGGCAAAAGAGTCATGATACAGTCGCAAATGCGCTGAAAATCGTAGAAAATCTTGAACATAGAGCTGGCAAGGATGCCGAAGGGAAGACAGGAGACGGTGTAGGAATACTGTTACAGATTTCGCACAAGTTCTTTACAAATGTCTGTCGTCCCCTCGGCATCTTTTTAGGTTCTGAGAGAAATTACGGTGTGGGAATGTTTTTCTTCCCACAGGACGAACTGAAAAGGAATCAGGCAAAAAATATTTTCGAAGTCATTGTCGAAAAAGAAGGACTGAAATTCCTTGGATGGAGGGAAGTGCCGATCCGTAAAGAGATCCTTGGAAAGAAAGCACTCGAATGCATGCCGTGCATTATGCAGGGATTTATCGAACGACCGAAAAAAGTAAAACAAGGACTGGATTTTGACCGCAGACTTTATGTGGTAAGAAGAGTCTTTGAACAGAGCAGTGATGATACCTATGTAGCATCCCTGTCAAGCAGAACCATCGTGTACAAAGGAATGTTCCTTGTAAAACAGCTCCGGATGTTCTTTGAAGATCTGCAGAACCCGGATTATGAATCTGCAATTGCAGTTGTACATTCCAGATTCAGTACAAACACTAATCCAAGCTGGGAAAGAGCACATCCGAACCGTTTCATCGTACATAACGGAGAGATCAATACCATTCGTGGCAATGCAGATAAGATGCGGGCCAGAGAGGAAAACATGGAATCCGAGCATCTGGAAGGAGAGCTTTATAAAGTCCTTCCGGCAATCAATACCGCAGGTTCCGATTCTGCCATGCTGGATAACACGCTGGAATTCATGGTGATGAGTGGTATGCCGCTTCCGTTGGCAGTTATGATCACTATTCCGGAGCCATGGGCACAGAATGCAACGATGTCACAGAAAATCAAGGATTTTTATCAGTATTACGCAACGATGATGGAGCCATGGGACGGACCGGCATCCATCCTGTTCTCAGATGGAGATATTTTAGGAGCTGTACTTGACCGAAATGGACTCAGACCTTCCAGATATTACATCACAGATGATGACACACTGATCCTTTCTTCTGAGGTTGGTGTTCTGGATATCCCGCCGGAGAAGATCGTAGTCAAAGAAAGAATCCATCCAGGTAAGATGCTTCTTGTTGATACCGTTCAGGGGCGTGTCATCGACGACCAGGAACTGAAAGAAGAATATGCGGCAAGACAGCCTTATGGCGAATGGTTGAACAGTCAGTTGGTCAATTTAAGCGATTTAAAGATTCCGAATCAGAAAGTACCGCAGTATTCTAGAGAAGAATGCCAGAGACTGCAGAAAGCATTTGGATATTCTTACGAAGAAGTGAAGACTTCTATTTTAAATATGGCAATGAATGGAAGCGAAGGAATCGGAGCCATGGGTATCGATGCACCACTTGCCGTTCTTTCTGAGCAGCATCAGTCTCTGTTTGGATATTTTAAACAGTTATTTGCACAGGTAACGAACCCGCCGATTGACGCGATCCGTGAAAAAATCGTGACTTCGACAACGGTATATGTCGGAGAAGAAGGAAACCTTTTGGAACAGAAAGAGGAAAACTGTCATGTACTGAAGATCAATGATCCGATCCTGACAGATACCGATCTCCTGAAGATCCGTAACATGAAAGTCGACGGTTTCCGTGTGGCAGAAATTTCTACTACTTATTATAAAAACTCCAGCCTGGAAAAAGCGATCGATTATCTGTTTATCCAGGTAGACCGTGCAATCCGTGAAGGCATGAATATCCTGATCTTAAGTGATAGAGGTGTGGATGAATATCATATTGCGATCCCGTCCCTGCTTGCAACCTCAGCGGTTCATCAGCATCTGGTAAGAACTAAGAGAAGAACAGAGGTTGCCATGATCCTTGAGACCGGAGAACCAAGAGAAGTACATCATTTCGCAACGCTTTTGGGATATGGTGCATCTGCAATCAACCCGTATCTTGCACATGAATCGATCAAACAGTTGATCGATACAGATATGCTTCAGAAAGATTATTATGCAGCAGTCAATGACTATAATGAAGCTGTTATAAGCGGAATTGTCAAAATTGCATCGAAGATGGGAATTTCCACGATCCAGTCTTATCAGGGATCCATGATCTTTGAAGCGATTGGATTAAAACCGGAATTCATTGAAAAATATTTCACCGGAACTGTCAGCCGTGTCGGTGGTATCGGACTAGAAGAAATTGCAAAAGATTATATGGCAAGGCATTCCGAGGCCTTTGATCCGCTGGGACTTTCCGTAGATTTGACGTTGAACAGTGTGGGACAACACAAGTCGAAGAGCGGTGGTGAAAAGCATCTGTACAACCCGAGAACGATCCATATGCTCCAGCAGTCTACAAGGCGCGGGGATTATGAAATGTTCAAGCAGTACACGCAGATGGTTGATGAAGAATCCAAAGGAATCACACTCCGTGGACAGATGGACTTCAATTATCCAAAGAAAGGAGCTCCGCTTTCAGAAGTAGAGAGTGTGGATTCAATCGTGACCAGATTCAAGACCGGTGC
Source organism: Coprococcus sp. RTP21204st1_G4_RTP21204_210225 (assembly GCF_040915385.1). Taxonomy (NCBI): domain Bacteria; kingdom Bacillati; phylum Bacillota; class Clostridia; order Lachnospirales; family Lachnospiraceae; genus Coprococcus; species Coprococcus sp. RTP21204st1_G4_RTP21204_210225. The sequence continues at coordinate 163,082 of NZ_JBCPDP010000004.1, forward strand.
AATGTCTTACGGATCAATTTCAAAGGAAGCACACGAAACCCTTGCCCTTGCAATGAATGCACTGCACGGTAAGTCAAACTCCGGTGAAGGCGGAGAGGATATCGAGCGCCTTGGAACCGACAGAGGTTCTGCGATCAAACAGGTTGCCAGTGGACGTTTTGGTGTTACAAGCAGATACCTTGTCAGTGCAAAAGAGATCCAGATCAAGATGGCGCAGGGAGCAAAACCTGGAGAAGGTGGACATCTGCCGGGGGGAAAGGTTTACCCTTGGGTAGCAAAAACCAGACATTCTACGCCGGGTGTGGGACTGATCTCACCGCCGCCGCATCACGATATTTACTCAATCGAAGATCTGGCACAGTTGATCTATGACTGTAAAAATGCAAACAAGGATGCAAGAATTTCTGTCAAACTGGTATCTGAAGCCGGTGTCGGAACGGTTGCAGCGGGTGTTGCAAAAGCTGGGGCCGGACTGGTTCTGATCTCCGGTTATGATGGAGGTACAGGAGCAGCACCGAGAAGTTCTATCCATAATACCGGACTTCCGTGGGAGCTTGGACTTTCTGAAACACATCAGACACTGATTCAGAACGGACTGAGAGAAAGAGTCCGTATCGAGACAGACGGTAAGCTGATGAGCGGTCGTGATGTGGCGATCGCAGCACTTCTCGGTGCAGAGGAATTTGGATTTGCGACGGCACCGCTTGTAACCATGGGGTGCGTAATGATGCGTGTATGTAACCTGGATACCTGTCCGGTCGGAATTGCAACCCAGAATCCGGAACTGAGAAAGAGATTTGCCGGAAAACCAGAATATGTCATCAACTTCATGCGTTTTATCGCGGAAGAATTAAGAGAATATATGGCAAAACTTGGCATTCGTACTGTGGATGAACTGGTGGGAAGAACAGACCTTCTGAAAGTGAGAGATGTGCCGACATCCAAACGTGCCGCAACACTGGATCTTTCCAGAATTCTCAATAATCCGTATGCAAAAGAGAAGAAAGGTATGATCTTCAATCCGAAGAAAGTCTTTGATTTTGAACTAAATAAAACACTGGATGAAAGAGTTCTGGTAAAGGAACTTCTTCCGTCACTGGAAAAGAAACAGAAGAGAATCCTGGAGCTGGATGTAAAAAATACAGACCGTACATTCGGCACAATCTTCGGTTCTGAGATTACAAGACGTTATCCGGACGGACTGGAAGAAGACAGCTATGTGCTGAAATGTAAGGGCGCAGGCGGACAGTCATTCGGAGCATTTATACCAAAAGGTCTGACACTGGAACTGACCGGTGACAGCAATGATTATTTTGGAAAAGGACTTTCCGGTGGTAAACTGATCGTTTATCCGCCGACTGGTGTGAAATTTAAAGCTGATGAAAATATTATTATTGGTAACGTAGCGCTTTATGGTGCAACAAGCGGAAAAGCCTATATCAATGGTGTGGCAGGCGAACGTTTCTGTGTCCGTAACTCCGGAGCAACAGCAGTTGTAGAAGGGGTCGGTGATCATGGATGCGAATATATGACTGGTGGACGGGTTGCAATTCTTGGCAAGACCGGAAAGAACTTTGCAGCAGGTATGAGTGGCGGTGTTGCCTACGTTCTGGATATGGACAGTGATCTTTATACAAAAGTCAACAAACAGATGGTTAATATCGAAAAAGTAACATCTAAGTTCGATGTATCTGAATTGAAAGGTATGATCGAAGAACATGTAGCAGCAACCAATTCCGAGACGGGAAAAGAAATCCTGGATCATTTCAAAGAATATCTGCCGAAGTTTAAGAAGATCATTCCGCGTGATTACGAGAGAATGCTGACCCGCATCCTTCAGCTGGAAGAAAAAGGTCTCAGCAGCGAACAGGCAAAAACCGAAGCATTTTATGCGATCAAAGAAGGAAGATAGGAGGCCAAAAACGTGGGAAAAGCAACAGGATTTATGGATTATGACAGACGCGATGCAGAGTGCGAATCTCCAAAAGAGAGAATTAAGCATTTCCGGGAATTCCACATGCCTCTGTCAAAAGAAGAGCAGGAAATACAGGGCGCCAGATGTATGGCATGCGGCGTCCCTTTCTGCCAGGCGGGACAGATGATCGCAGGGATGGCAAGCGGCTGTCCTCTGCATAATCTGGTGCCGGAGTGGAATGACCTGATTTATCACGGCAACTGGGAAGAGGCATATTACCGGCTGAAAAAGACAAACAATTTTCCGGAATTTACTTCCAGGGTATGCCCGGGACTTTGTGAGGCGGCATGTACCTGCAACCTGCACGGAAGCCCGGTGACGACTAAAGCAAATGAATATGGGATTATTGAAAATGCTTACGAAAAGGGATATGCAAAAGCATGTCCGCCGAAAGCGCGTACCGGTAAAAAGATAGCGATAATCGGTTCCGGACCTTCCGGTCTCGCAGTCGCAGATCAGTTAAATAAACGAGGACATCTGGTAACAGTATTTGAGCGGGAAGATAAGCCGGGTGGACTTCTCCGCTATGGAATCCCGAATATGAAGCTGGAAAAACAGTTCATCGACCGGAAACTTGCAGTAATGGAAGAAGAAGGCATCCGTTTTGAAACTGGCTGCAATATTGGAAAAGATAAGAAATCTGCAGAACTTCTGAAAGCGTTTGACCGGGTGGTGCTTTGTTGCGGTGCATCCCATCCGCGTGATATAAAAGTACCCGGAAGAGATGCGAAAGGAATCTACTTTGCAGTAGATTTTCTGAAATCAACTACGAAATGTCTCTGGAAAAATGAGATGCAGCTGAAAGAAGGCGAATATATTTCTGCAAAGGACAAAAATGTAATTGTCATCGGTGGTGGCGATACGGGAAATGATTGTGTTGGAACGTCGATCCGTCATGGTGCAAAATCCGTTCTTCAGCTGGAAATGATGCCGAAACTTCCGGATGAGAGAAGCGCTATGAATCCATGGCCGGAGTGGCCGAGAGTCTGCAAGACAGACTATGGTCAGCAGGAAGCAATTGCTCTCTGGGGACATGATCCGAGGGTTTATCAGACAACGGTAAAGGAATTTGTCAAAGATAAGAATGGAAATCTTTGCAAGGTGGTTCTTGTGAAACTGGAAAGCAAGAAGGATGAAAAGACCGGACGTATGATGATGGCAGAGGTCGCAGGAAGTGAGTACACGGTAAATGCAGAACTGGTGCTGATCGCAGCGGGGTTCCTCGGAAGTGAGGATTATGTGACAAAGGCATTCGGTGTGGAAGTCAATGAGCGCACGAATGTTAAAACAGCTCCGGGTGAGTATAAAACGAATGTGCCGAATATATTTACGGCAGGAGATATGCACAGAGGACAGTCGCTGGTTGTGTGGGCAATCCGGGAAGGAAGAGAAGCGGCACAGCAGATAGATCTGGATCTGATGGGGTATACGAATCTGTCAGTACAGTAATTAGTGGCGTTTGATTTTATGAAGGCGTAGCCCGCCGCAAGGTGTAGGAAGTGGTTCCTACACCTTGCGGCGGGCTACGCTTTTAATGAAAATGTGCAATAGATTTATTTTTCAGGTACGATTTCTAACCAGTAGCCGTCTGGGTCTTCGATGAAGTAGATACCCATGGACTCATTTTCGAAACAGACGCAGTTCATTTCTTTATGGTGTGCGAGGGCGGCATCCATGTCGTCTACGGTGAAGGCGAGGTGGATTTCGTTGTCACCGAGGTCGTATGGGCGGTCCATGTCGCGAAGCCAGGTGAGCTCGAGCTGATGAACGGAGCTTCCATCACCGAGGTAGACGAGCTTAAAACTTCCGTCAGCAGCATCTTTTTCGCGGACTACGGTGAGTCCGAGTGCATCTTTGTAGAATTGAATTGATTTTTCAAGGTCACGTACATTTAAGTTGTTATGGTTGAATTTGAAATTCATAGTGGAATCCTTCTTTCTTATTTAGTATTCTAGATTTATTGATTATGAAGTCAGTTTAGCATAAATAATAAGGATTACGCAAGGAATTCTAAATTCCTTAATTTCTTCTGCAACCAACTAGTTATTGTTCACTTCCGTGTCAATCACTACGCTGACTGGCACGGAGGATGCATGTTTTATCTTGAATGGCATCTTGCTCATCGCCTTGTGTCTCCATTGGATAGTTGCCTGATTATTAGGAGTGATAACGAAAATATCAGTATATTATGATACCCTAGTAGAATATTACAAAAATGTTAAATTGTATTGCAAAAAATAGAAAAATGGTATATAATCGACCACAGGGTTAGGAAAATAATTAGTAAAAAATATAGGATGGGTGATTATGAGAAAATTTAAACAAGCATTTTTGGCATCTGTTCTTGCAAGTTCAATGGTAGTTACGCCAGTATTTGCAGATGATGTCAGCAATCTGCAGAATAGTAAAAATGCAGCACAGAGTGAAGTGAATTCTCTTCAGTCAGAATTGCAGACACTAATTGAAAAAATGAGTAAGCTGGAAGATGATCTGGTGTCAACAGGTCAGCAGATCACACAGGCACAGGATGATCTTACTGTTGCTAAAGAAAAAGAACATCAGCAGTACGAAGATATGAAGAAGCGTATCAAGTATATGTATGAAGAAGGCAACTCGACTGCGATTGAGACTCTGATCAGTGCTGAGAATTTCTCAGACTTGCTTAACAAAGCAGAGTATGTTCAGAACGTACATAGTTATGACAGAAAGCAGCTTCAGGAATATATTGATACCAAGCAGCAGATTGCAGATCTGAAAGCACAGCTTGAAGAAGATCAGGCGAATCTGGAGTCTATGCAGTCTGATTATGAGGCAGAGCAGACGACGCTGAGTAATACGCTGGAATCTAAGAAAGAAGAAGTCGCAGATCTGGATCAACAGCTTCAGGCAGCTGTAGCAGCAGCTGAAGCAAAGAGGCAGGCAGAAGAAGCTGCAAAGGCAGCAAAAGCAGCTGAGTCAACAAAGTCAAATTCGACCGTTGCATCGACAAGCAACAGTGGTTCACAGACTGTAGGTAATACAACAAATAACAATGGTAATAACAACACAACCGTTACACCGAGTGCACCAAGTACACCAAGTACGCCAAGTACCCCGACAGTGACTCCGGATACAAGTAATAATAACAGCAGTAGTGATAACGGTGGAAGTACATATGGCAACGGAAGCGCTATTTTAAGTGCAGCAGCAGCATACCTTGGAGTTCCTTATGTATGGGGCGGTACTTCGGGAAGTGGTGTTGATTGTTCAGGTCTTGTATACCTGGCACATCAGGCATGTGGTATTCCAATTACACGTAACTCATACAGTCAGGGAAGTGGCGGACAGGCAGTGTCAGACCCGCAGCCGGGTGATGTTGTATGTTACGGAGGACATGTGGGAATCTACGCAGGAGGCGGACAGATGATTCATGCACCGCAGCCGGGTGAGGTCGTATGTTATACAAGTGTTAATTATGCATACCACTGGTATAGAAGATACTGGTAAGAAACGAAGTAACTGAAGTAAGTAAAAAAATTTTTTTGCGGAAATCGACGAAAACGTACATAATTCCATGAGAAGTTAAATACTGATTTTTGCTAAAAACTTGAAAAACGTACAAAATAAAAGAGATTTTCATTTGGCATAGGCCATTTGAAAATCTCTTTTTTGAAACTATTTTATTAACCTAAAAAAACTTCTTTTTTCTACGGCGTCCTTTGCAATAAGGACAGGATTCACGATGTCTCTTTTGATAGAAAACTTTATCAGCTGGACTCAATGGATATTTATGTTCAGAGCTTCTTTTACAGTTCCACCAAACCTTTTGTGAATATGTATCTAATATTTCATCGGGATTTACAAGGCAATAGTTTGCAATAAAATCCCAATCTTCCATTAAATCAGGATGAAGCGCGGCAAAGGATGTTTTTCCAGGAAGTGCTTTACGACCGGAACAATAAGGACAATCGGTAACTCCATTTATAACATCGATGATTCGAGCAGGATAATTACCGTGACAAGTAGGGCAACAATTTATTGGCATCACTAGAGCTGAAAGATAAGGTGAATTGGGACTATTTTATTTTGTTGGTTGCAAAAACAGGAATGAGATTTTTTGAACTAATTAAGCAATTGCCAGAGGATAAGCCAATTTTTGTTGATGGGGCAGTATACAATTCAACAGTAAACAATATACTTGCAAGACACTGTAAAGAATGCAATATACCAGTAATATCAATTCATGGATTGCGGCATACGCATGCGTCTTTGCTGCTGTTTACAGGCGTATCTATTGCTAGTGTAGCAAGAAGATTGGGACATTCGAGTATGACAACAACACAGAAAACATATTTACATATTATTCAGGAATTGGAAAATAAAGATATTGATTTAGTTATGCGTTCATTATCAAGTTTAAGTTAACGAATTACACGGCTTGCGTTGATTAAGAGTGATAAGAAAATGACCTGATTTATTTATACAAAAATCGGTATAAATAAGTTGGGTCATTTATTGTGCAGTATATTTGATTATGGTAATATAAAGATATGAATTTTCCAAAAGAAAAGAGAATGAAAATGAATATAACAAGTACAAGTAAATTTGTAAGTTTAATCCTACGCCATAAACCAGAAACAATTGGAATCCAATTGGATGAACATGGTTGGGCAAATGTAGACGGGCTGATTGCCGGAATTTCGAAAACACGTGAATTTAATAGAGAAATGCTGGAAGAAATTGTTTGGACAGATAATAAGCAAAGATTTACCTTTAATGAAGATAAAACAAAGATTCGGGCAAATCAGGGACATTCGATTCCTGTTGATGTAGAATTACCAGCAGCAATACCGCCTGAAACGCTCTGGCATGGAACTGGAGAAAAATATGTTGCATCCATTGATCAACAAGGATTGATTCCAAAGGGTAGGTTATATGTGCATTTATCATCAGACGCAGCTACAGCTACGAAAGTCGGCTCACGTCACGGAAAACCAGTGCTTTATATCGTAAAAACAAAAGAAATGTATGACGATGGATATTCATTTTTCTTATCAAAAAATGGAGTATGGTTAACAAAAGAAGTCCCCGTAAAATATTTAATCAAAGAACAGACAGAAAGATTGCTGAACAGATAGGAACATTCCGGAAAGGTGAGTACTGCCGGGTGTGCGAGCTCCTTGAAAAAACGATTTATGGAGAGGAAGAACTGGAAGAATATGAGAAACGTACACTGAACCGGTTCATGAAAAAACTTACTGTTCCGGGCGAAAAATGTAATCTGAAGATGCGGATGAATCTGCGCTATGCATGTTTCAAATTTCTAGGTATGTAAAAAGAATCACTTATCAGAAAAATAAAAATAACAGGAGGAAACTAAAAATGGAAGTAATACGCGCAAAAAGTGCCGGATTCTGCTTTGGTGTAAAACGCGCTGTCGATACAGTATATGAGCAGGTTGAAAAACAGATGGGAAAACAGATCTATACTTATGGTCCGATCATCCATAATGAAGAGGTTGTAAAGGACATGGAAGCACATGGCGTAAAAGTCCTGCGCGGTGAGGAAGAACTGAAAGGTCTGGAAGAAGGACTGGTGATTATCCGCTCTCATGGTGTTCCAAAGAGAATCTGTGACCTAATGGATGAAAAAGGCATCGAATATGTAGATGCAACCTGTCCGTTTGTGAAAAGAATCCATAAGATTGTTGCCGAAGAAAGTAAAAAAGGTAGCCGGATCATTATCATTGGTAATCCGGATCACCCTGAGGTTGAAGGAATCCGGGGCTGGGCAGGAGAAAATGTAACCGTTATAAAAAATGCAGAAGAAGCAGAAAAATTTGAAAATACTACATCTGAAAGAATTTGTATTGTGTCTCAGACGACATTTAATTACAATAAATTCAAAGATTTAGTTGAAATTATTTCAGAAAAGGGTTATGATATAAGTGTTTTAAATACGATTTGTAATGCAACCAGAGAGCGTCAGACAGAAGCAAGGAGCATTGCAAAAGAGGTGGATGCTATGATTGTAATCGGAGACAAACATAGTTCCAATACCCAGAAACTGTATGAAATATGCAGCAGGGAATGTCACAATACGTACTATATACAGACACTTGACGATTTTGATATGAATCAATTAAGGTCCGTGGAAACAGTAGGTATTACAGCAGGGGCATCCACGCCCAACAATATAATTGAGGAGGTTCAAAATAATGTCAGAATTAACTTTTGAACAAATGTTAGACGAGTCATTTAAAACAATTCATAATGGAGAGGTCGTAGATGGTACTGTAATTGATGTTAAGCCAGATGAAATCATCTTAAATATAGGATACAAAGCAGACGGTATCATCACCAGAAGTGAATATACCAATGATAACAGTGTAGATCTTACAACTGTTGTTTCTGTTGGTGATCCGATGACTGTTAAAGTACTGAAAGTCAATGATGGAGAAGGACAGGTTCTTCTTACATACAAGAGACTTGTTGCAGAAAAAGGTAACGAAAGATTAAAAGAAGCATTCGAGAACAAAGAAGTCCTGAAAGCACCGGTTACTCAGATTCTTGGCGGTGGATTAAGCGTTGTTGTAGATGAAGCAAGAGTATTCATTCCGGCAAGTCTTGTATCAGATACTTACGAAAAAGACCTTTCTAAGTACAAAGATCAGGAAATCGAATTTGTTATCAGCGAATTCAATCCAAGAAGAAACCGTATCATCGGTGACAGAAGACAGCTTCTTGTTGCTGAAAGAGCAGAAAAGCAGAAAGAACTCTTCGCTAAACTTAAAGTCGGTGATGTGATCGAAGGAACAGTTAAGAACGTAACAGATTTCGGTGCATTTATCGATCTCGGCGGAGTAGACGGACTTCTTCATATCTCTGAGATGTCATGGGGAAGAGTTGACAATCCGAAGAAAGTATTCACAGTTGGTGAAACTCTTAAAGTGCTTGTTAAAGATATCCATGATACAAAAGTTGCACTCAGCTTAAAATTCCCGGAGACAAATCCATGGGCTAACGCAGCTGAGAAGTACGCTGTGGGTACAGTTGTAACAGGAAAAGTTGCAAGAATGACAGACTTTGGTGCATTCGTAGAACTTGCTCCTGGAGTAGATGCACTCCTTCATGTATCACAGATCTCAAGAGCACATGTTGAAAAACCTTCAGACGTACTTTCTGTAGGTCAGGAGATTACAGCTAAGATCGTAGATCTTAACGAAGCTGACAAGAAGATCAGCCTTAGCATGAAAGCACTTGAAAATACAGAAGCTCAGGAAGAAACTGAAGAATAATTAAATAAGATATACAAGGATAGAGACTGATTGAAGTCTCTATCTTTTGTTTGAAAAAGTGGTAGACATAACTAACTACAGCTGAAAAAAGTTTTCGGATCCATAAGTGATCTCGATAAGTAAGATGAAAAATTTTACCGAATAGTCAGAAAATTCACAAAGAGAGGTCGTAGTAGCCTCTCTTTTTTGTGTAAGGAGACTATTGTGTTAAAAAAAAGACAAGATGTACTGGAAAATATACAATAAAATGACGAAAGTTACTGGAATTGCAGGATTTATTTTAGTATATTTATAAGAGAGAAAATAGGAAGGAAGGATATCAAAATGGGACTTTTGACATTTAAAGGCGGAGTTCATCCGAACGACGGAAAAAGTCTTGCGAAAGACAAGGCAATCGTAGAACTTCTGCCACAGGGTGATCTTGTATACCCGTTATCCCAGCATATCGGAGCACCGGCTAAGCCAGTAGTAGCAAAAGGTGACCATGTGCTTAAAGGGCAGAAAATTGCCGAAGCGGGGGGCTTCGTGTCTGCACCGATCTATGCATCCGTATCAGGTACTGTAAAAGCGATTGAACCACGTGTGAATCCGACAGGTTCTAAAGTGAACAGTATCATCATTGCAAATGACGGTCAGTACGAAGAAGTAGAATATCCACAGCCAAAACCTCTTTCTGAACTGACAAAAGAAGAGATTCTGAATATCATTGGAGAGGCTGGCGTAGTAGGTATGGGTGGAGCAGGTTTCCCTACCAGAGTGAAGCTTTCACCAAAAGAGCCAGACAAGATTGATTATATCATTGCAAACTGTGCGGAATGTGAGCCGTATATTACTGCCGATTACAGAAGAATGCTGGAGAATCCGGAACTTCTGGTAGAAGGTATGCGTGTGATCCTGAAGCTTTTTGACAATGCGAAAGGTTTATTTGCAATCGAAGATAACAAACCGGACTGTATCGCAAAATTAAAAGAGCTGACTAAGGACGAGCCTCGTATGGAAGTCAGAGAGATGATGACCAAGTACCCACAGGGCGCAGAACGTCAGCTGATTTTTGCAAATACAGGACGTGCGATCAATTCTACCATGCTTCCGGCAGATGCTGGATGTGTAGTAGACAACGTAGAGACCATCATCAGCATTTACAATGCAGTAGTAAAAGGCATTCCTTCTATGGAACGTGTCGTTACTGTAACAGGGGATGGAGTTGCAAATCCTGGTAACTACAAAGTACTCTTCGGAACCAACCAGAACGAACTGATCGAAGCCGCCGGCGGACTCAAAGAAGGCTGTGAAAAAGTTATTTCAGGTGGACCGATGATGGGATTTGCGATGTATACGACAGATACACCGATCACCAAGACATCTTCATCTATTCTTTGCATGTCAAAAGATGAAGTATCAGCCTGTGAACCGACAGCATGTATCAACTGCGGACGGTGCGTTGACGCCTGTCCAAGCCGCATTATTCCGTCAAGACTGGCTGATTTTGCAGAACGCCATGACGAAGAAGCGTTCCTCAAATTCAATGGTCTTGAATGTGTAGAATGTGGATCCTGCAGTTATGTATGTCCGGCTAAGAGACAACTGAAGCAGGCAATCGGATCGATGAGAAAAACCGCACTTGCCAACAAAAAGAAAAAATAGAATAGAGAGGAAGAGGTGAACAAAAGTGAGTGAACAGTTAAAAGTATCATCTTCACCACATATCCGTTCTAAAGAGACAACCGGCAATATCATGCTGTGGGTTATCATCGCTCTGTTACCGGCAACTTTCTTTGGGATTTACAACTTCCGTGACACACATGCATGGCTGCTTGTTATTGTGACAACAGCAGCAGCAGTTCTTACGGAGTACATTTACGAAAAACTGATGCATAAAAAGATTACGATCAAGGATTTCAGTGCCGCAGTTACAGGACTTCTGCTTGCACTCAACCTTCCGCCGACAGCCCCAATCTGGATGGGAATCATCGGAAGTGTATTCGCGATCCTGGTTGTAAAGCAGCTCTTTGGCGGATTGGGACAGAACTTCATGAACCCTGCACTTGGAGCAAGATGTTTCCTTCTTATTTCCTTCACAGGAAGAATGACAAGCTTCGTATATGACGGCGTATCCGGTGCAACACCACTGGCAACGATCCGTGCTAATATCGAAGCAGGAAATGCAGCACTTGACGGTGTGAACAGCATGGACATGCTGATCGGAAATATTGCCGGAACCATCGGTGAGACATCCGTTATCGCAATCGTGATCGGAGCGATCATCCTGATCCTCAAAGGAATCATTGATCTTCGTATCCCGGGTACATATATTGTGACATTTGCGCTTTTCATCGGAATCTTCGGTGGATTTGTAGATGGAATTGGATTCTTCAATGTTCAGTACATGACAGCAGAACTCTGCGGTGGTGGTCTGATGCTTGGAGCATGGTTTATGGCAACCGATTATGTAACTTCCCCGATCACCAAAAAAGGGCAGATCGTATATGGTATCCTTCTTGGATGTCTGACTGGTCTGTTCCGTCTGTTCGGTGGTTCAGCAGAAGGTGTATCTTATGCGATCATCTTCAGTAACCTTCTTGTACCGCTGATCGAGAGAGTTACTCTTCCAAAGCCTTTCGGTAAAGGAGGAGAAAAATAATGAATAAGATTATCAAAAATACACTGATCCTTGCAGCAATCACCGTTGTATCCGGTCTGGTACTTGGAGCTGCTTACGAAGTGACAAAAGGTCCAATCGCACAGACACAGGCAAAGCAGAAACAGGAAGCCTGTCAGGCCGTTTATCCGGAAGCAGATTCCTTTGAGGCAATGGACGTAGATCAGAAAGCTGCCAAAGAAGCAATCAAAAAGATGGGAACGAATGCAACAGTAGATGAAGTCTATTCTGCTGTTATGGATGGAAGCGAAGCTGGTTATGTTATAACAGTAACCGACAAAGATGGTTACGGCGGAGATATCCAGATCACAGTCGGTATCATGAGTGACGGTACGGTAAATGGCATTTCTTTCCTTTCCATCAGCGAGACAGCAGGTCTTGGTATGCGTGCGAAAGAACCAAGCTTTTACAATCAGTTTGCAGGACAGCAGGCTGAAAAATTCTATGTATCCAAAGACGGCGGAGACGGACAGCCGATCGATGCTTTGAGTGGTGCAACCATCACTTCCCGTGCAGTCACAGGAGCTGTCAACACAGCACTTGGATATTACCAGACAGCGTTAGGAGGTAGTGGAAATGAATAAATGTACAGAAAGACTTTATAACGGTCTTGTAAAAGAAAACCCGACCTTTGTTATGATGCTTGGTATGTGTCCGACACTGGCGGTTACAACATCCGCAATCAACGGTATTGGTATGGGACTTTCTACCACAGTGGTATTGATTTTCTCAAACCTTTTGATTTCCATGCTGCGTAAGATCATTCCGGATTCGGTTCGTATGCCGGCATTTATCGTAGTCGTAGCAACACTTGTTACCGTGGTACAGTTCCTTCTGGAAGGTTTTGTACCTAGTCTTTATGCATCACTTGGTGTATATATTCCTCTGATCGTAGTTAACTGTATCATCCTTGGACGTGCAGAAGCATATGCATCAAAGAACCCGGTCCTTCCATCTGTATTTGATGGTATTGGTATGGGACTTGGATTCACACTTGGTCTTACCTGCATCGGTATCGTCAGAGAGCTGATTGGTTCCGGAAAATTATTCGGATTTCAGGTTATGCCTGATATCTACGAACCTGTTACTATTTTCATCCTTGCTCCTGGTGCATTCCTTGTTCTTGCATTCCTTGTTGCGGCACGTAACAAGATCATGAAGAAACTGGAAGCAAAAGGAAAGAAAGTTGTCAAAGCGCAGGGATGCTGTGAAGGCGGATGTGCTTCATGCGGCGGATGCGACGGACACGTGTTCCCGACAGGTCAGGAAAAGGAATAGGAGGGAGATAAGAGATGAAAGAATTACTTATTATAGCAGTTGGTTCGGCGCTTGTTAACAACGTCGTACTCAGCCAGTTCCTCGGTATCTGTCCTTTCCTTGGTGTTTCTAAGAAAATTGAGACAGCAGCCGGTATGGGCGGCGCAGTTGTTTTCGTTATTACAATCGCATCTTTCATTACCGGTGCGATCTACCAGTTCATCTTACATCCGACAGGATTTGAGTATCTGCAGACCATCGTATTTATCCTGGTTATCGCAGCACTCGTTCAGTTTGTAGAAATGTTCCTCAAGAAGGTTATGCCTCCGCTTTATAATGCACTTGGTGTATATCTCCCGTTGATCACAACAAACTGTGCAGTACTTGGTGTATCACTGAACTGTGTAACAAAAGGATATAACATTCTTGAAGGTGTTGTATACGGATTCTCCACAGCAGTCGGATTCACGATCGCGATCGTGATCATGGCTGGTATCCGTGAGAAGATCGAATACAACGATATCAGTGAGTCTTTCCAGGGAACTCCGATCGTACTGCTTACAGCAGCACTGATGTCCATCGCGTTCTTTGGATTCTCAGGAATCATTTAACAGAAGGAGGACCGTGTTATGAGTATAACAGGAGTATTGATTGCTGCACTTATCGTAGGCGGTACCGGCGTATTCATCGGTGTCTTCCTTGGAATTGCAGGCAAGAAATTTGCAGTTGAAGTAGATGAAAAAGAAGAAGCGATTCTCGCAGAACTTCCGGGTAACAACTGTGGTGGATGTGGATATGCCGGATGTTCCGGTCTTGCAGCAGCTATCGCAAAAGGAGAAGCTCCGGTAGGACAGTGCCCGGTCGGCGGTGCTCCGGTAGCAGCAAAGATCGCAGCGATCATGGGCGAAGAAGCCGGTGAAAGCGTACACGAAGTTGCATTTGTAAAATGTGCAGGAACCTGCGAAAAAGCAAAACAGGCATATGATTATACAGGAATTACAGATTGCCAGATGGCAGCCATGATGCAGAATGGCGGACCAAAAGGATGTTCTTTCGGATGTCTTGGTTTCGGAAGCTGCGTAAAGGCATGTCTGTTCGATGCGATCCATATCGTAGACGGAATTGCAGTAGTTGACAAAGAAGCATGTAAAGCCTGTGGTAAATGTATCGCCACTTGTCCAAAACATCTGATCGAGCTTGTACCTTATGAACAGAAGCATCTCGTACAGTGCAGCTCAAAAGATAAAGGAAAAGACGTTATGAGCGTATGTTCCGTAGGATGTATCGGATGTAAGATGTGTGAAAAAGTATGTGAATCTGATGCAGTACATGTAGTAGATAACATCGCACACATTGATCCGGAAAAATGTACAAACTGTGGAAAATGTGCGGAGAAATGTCCGAAGAAGATCATTAAGTAAATAAATAATGAAAAAAAGGATCCGGATGCTGTTTCGGAGCCTGAGAACAAGTTTTTCTTAGGCTTCTGCAAATGCATCCGGATCCTTTTTTTATTGAGTTCATTCGACTGCGGAAGGATGAAAGGATGGAAAGAGAAAGTTAGGAAAATTTAATTTTTAGAATATCGTGGGGTATGTTATAATAGAAAAAATGGAGAAGGAAAAGAAAATTTATTGGTTGACGGTTAGGTGGAAAATCATCCAAAATAGAAATGAAAATAGAAACAAAATACGACATTGCATCATCTGTAAATATTGGCGCAGAGTATGACAAGGGCGTGAAGAAACTCTTTAAGAGCAAAGAGATCATTGTGCCGATTATGGAGATGGTGATTCCAGAATTTGAAGGGTGTTCTCAGGAAGAGATCTTGAATTGTCTGGACCTTGCATCGATTACATCAGATGAGGTTGTCAGTGATGCTCCAGTTTCGGAGACGGATGAATATCGGATACGGGGCGAAGATGCAGGGATATTTGATTATCTTAATCAGATATTTGTGGGAAATATAGAAGAAATAGAGACATATTCACATATTGAATGGGAAGAGGAATTTAAGGAGGATGTGGCTATGACGATGACGGGATTTAGTGATGTGTTGATTAGACGAGGAAGAGAAGAAGGAAGAAAAGAGGGAAGAGAAGAAGGTAGAATAGAAGGGCGAGAGATAGGACAGGAGGAGACAACGGTTAAATTTATCTGGAGTTTACATGAAATGAAATGCACAGATGAAATGATTTCGGAAGCAGTAAAAAGACCGATTGATTATGTGCAGGATATTTTGAAAAAAGATGCACCTCAATAAGAAAGTTGGGAACACTTTTGTGAAAAATAGATTAATAGCAGGAATAAAGATGCTTTTACAGGACTTATGGAATATCCGCATTGCGATTCTTCTATTTGCAATTTATTTTGTTATAGGAAGAAAGTTTTTATACAGTCTGTGTCCAATGGTGATCATGACGGGATTTCCTTGTCCGGGATGCGGGCTTACAAGAGCGATGTTTATGGTGCTGCGAGGGGACTTTGCCGGGGCATGGAAAATGCATCCGTTTATTTATGGTGTGATTATTCTGGTGGGATGGTTTGGCATGCGGAGATACATACAGAGAAAAGAAACGAAGAGTCTTGGGAAATGGGTGATTCTTCTGTGCGTAGGACTGATTCTATATTATGTGTACCGAATGGTAAGGTATTTTCCGGGAGATGCTCCGATGAGTTATTACTATGGAAGCGTGGGATACCGAGTGTGGGAGATAATTAGAAGTGGAAGAAATTATTTATAGTAGAGTATATAAAAGTGCCGCGAAGTCATCAAAACGATGATGAAGCGGCACTTTTTTGGATTAATCATAAAAACAAATGTCGCTTATCTTCCACTTAAGCGACTTTCTTTTTTACCCAGTATTTTTCTACAACATATGTAATGTTATCATTTTTAACATATTTCGTCAAGTTAGGCATAACGGATTTAGGTGCTTTAACTGTAAAACTTTATCAAAATATCGCAACTTTTTTACTATTTTGACACCCTAATCATATACGGAATGTTCTACCGGTTCGGTCTGATCGATGTACCGGACGAGGTTAAGGAGAATATGAGGAAAAATGATCGAAGCAATAAAAAACAGAAGAAGCATCAGAAAATATAAGAACAAAGCTGTGGACAAGGATGAGTCATTCATTCCGAGACGAAGAGGTGGAATTTAGAAATTTATTTTAGGATATAATTATTACTAAAAGATAATATTGAAAACAATCTTGGATAAGTGATAAAATCGTTTGGAGGCACAAAATGAAAAAGTATGCGATACCATTGTTGTAATTGAAGTGAGCCTGTTGAAGGAAGAAAGAATAAAAATATCTAAAATAATTGATTTGATATGATACTAAAAAGGAAGGTGATTAAAAATCAAGTTGTACAAAAAAATAATAATTCAAGATTTTAATCAACCAGTAATGTGGCTGATTCCGGCAATCATTTTTAGTGCTTGTCTTGTATTTTTTATTAGTTGGGTGTATAAGAAAGGTTCTCAAAAGCAGGAAAAGGATAATGGAATTAATAAAAAATATAGAATTGCGTGGATATTATTTATTGCCTATATTATTGTTACCTTTCAGACTGTCTTTTTTTCAAGAGAAGCGGGGAGCAGGAAAGAAATTAGTTTAGTGTTATTTGAAACATGGGGACATTCTTTCCATATGCATGCTATGTTTATTGAGAATATTATTATGTTTATTCCTTTTGGTGTATTGTTACCAATAGTTTTTAAACAAGTCAGAAGCGGTTGGAAATGTGTGCTGATTGGTTTTTTATGTTCCTGTGGTATAGAGATCACACAGCATATTACGCAGAGAGGATATTTACAATTGGATGATGTGGTAACAAATACAGTTGGGATGTTTATCGGATGGGCGATATGGAAGATCGTATGCAAGTGTCTCAGAACATGTCTGAGTGAAAAGTGCTGATATTATCCAGAAATAATTTCCTGGAATTTCAATATTCGATTTGCGGGGAGTACAGAGCATTCTGGATAATTGCGGCAGATATTTATGATGAGGAGCCCTTTTGATGTGATAGAACATCAGTGTCTGATTGAGAAGGTAAGTTCGTGATGTTATATCTGCTGGGAAGCTCTTCCTGCGCTAATCCTAGCGCAGGAAGCCTCTCAGCATTTTTTCTTTCCAGAACCGGTACTTCTGATACCGTATCGGCAGATCCATCCAGGTTTTCTTATCGACTATGCTTCTCTGATGTGTGAAGCATTCAAATCCTTCTTTTCCATGATAGCATCCCATTCCGCTTTCTCCGACACCGCCGAACGGCATCTGGCTGGTGGCGAGGTGGATGATGGTATCGTTGATGCAGCCGCCGCCAAAATGGCATCTGGCAAGGACTTTCTTTTTGGCAGCAGGATCTTCGGTGAAAAGATAGAGTGCAAGCGGGTGTGGATGGGATTTGACCTGCCGGATTGCATCATTCAGGTCAGAATAGGTAAGTACCGGAAGAATCGGTCCGAAAATTTCTTCGCCCATGACCGGATCGTCCCAGGTGACATCTTTTAGGATGGTCGGGGCAATGCGCAGGGTAGACGGATCGGACTCACCTCCACAGACTAGCTTGTCGGCAGCAATCAGGTTCTGCAGCCGGTGAAAATGTTTTTCGTTGATGATTTTCCCATAATCCGGATTTTGAAGAGGCTGTTTGCCAAACTGCCGGTGGATTTCTTTTTCCAGTGCCTGAAGCAGCCGGTCACGAATAGAAGCATCGCAGAGGATATAATCCGGGGCAACGCAGGTCTGTCCGCAGTTGAGGTATTTTCCGAATACGATCCGCCTTGCGGTGAGAGAAATTTTCGCCGTGGAATCCACGATGCACGGGCTTTTCCCACCAAGCTCCAGAGTGACGGGAGTCAGGTATTCGGCAGCATGACGAAGGACTTCTTTTCCAACCGTTTTTCCTCCGGTGAAAAAGATTTTGTCAAAACGCTGGTTTAAGAGCGCCTGATTTTCTTCCCGGCCTCCGGTGATCATCGTTGCATATTTCGGCGGATAACATTCCTTGAGGATCTGGCTCAGAATCTGACTGGTGTGTGGAGCGTAAGCGCTTGGCTTCAGGATGACGGTATTTCCGGCGGCGAGCGCATCGATCAGCGGTTCTAAAGTGAGGAGTACCGGGTAATTCCAGGGACTCATGATCAGTACGGTTCCGTAGGGGGATGGCGATTGAAAGCTTTTGGCGGCGAAGTGTGCCAGCGGAGTAGGGACGGTTTTACAGCGCATCAGCTTTGGTAAATGCCTTTGCATCCAGGTAAGCTCGGAAAGTGTCAGACCGATTTCGCACATATAGCTTTCCATCCGGCTTTTTCCAAGATCCGTTTTTAGTGCTGTATACAGATCTTGTTCATGGCGTTTGAGTGCAAGTTTTAGCTGTTCTAATTGTTTTAATCGAAAAGAAAGCGGAAGTGTTGCGCCGGTTGCAAAAAAATCACGCTGCGTGGAAATCCGCTGTCTGATTGTCTGTTCATCCATGTGTTTTAACCTCCCAGGTATCTGGATATTTAAGTTTCGATTCCTGTTTTCCAAATTGTGTTTATATTCTTGAAGAGTCTTTTATACTGAAAATAATGTATATTTCTTTTATGATAACGAAAATAAGAGAATTCTTCAACGGTGTGAGTGGCGAAAATGGAAAGAATGTGATAAAATATTTTTGTTTGCAGCAGCAGACTTACATAATTTTATCAAGACAGGAGCTTTAATATATATGGGATACGAGCGTTTGGAAAAGAGTTTAATCGATCTGGTAAAGGAAGAGCAGGCAAAGCTCGGATATCGGAAAGAGATGATCCGGCTTTATTATCCGCTCAGTTCACTGAATCATTTTATGGAGACGAATGCAGATTCGGAAGAAATGCAGGAGCTCCTTGCAGCTTTTCCGAAAGCAGCAGAAGATATTTTCGGGGAAGTCGGGATTACACATGCAAAGGACCGTTTTTGCTTTGCTTTATCGGAAAAAGCATCGGAATATGTGCATGAAAATATGAAACCGAATGAATTTATCAAAGAGCTGGTGGAACTTGTCGCAAAGCATGGCTGCACGATGGAAGATATCGAAGTATTGTTCCGTTCTCATTCAGACAAGATCGTGGCAGAACCTATGGACAATGGAGAATTTGACCGGATGATCCGGTTTGAAGAGGGAGAAGACAAGTATTATTATTGCTTTAAAGATGAAGGATGCCATATTATTTATCATCGTTTCCTGCCGGAAGATTATGCAGATTTTGACTTTTAAATCGAACATTGCGGGAATTGCATAGCAATGAAGCAATCCGGTTACATCAGTGAGTGGCAAAATTTACTTTTGACACTCACATCATTAAATTGAATAAAAATAGATACAGATTTTGGCTTTAAACCAGATAAGAAAATAAGAAATCGAGGTAACACCAATGAAAATCGGAATATATGATTCAGGGATCGGCGGACTTTCTGTGCTTCACCGCGCACTGAAAAAGATGCCGGAAGCAGAATTTATATATTATGCGGATACAAAGCATGTTCCATACGGAGAAAAGACGAGGGAACAGATCAAAGGATATGTAGAAGAGGTTCTGAATTTCCTGATCGCGAAGGAGGTTGATGCAATCGTAATCGCCTGTAATACGGCAACCAGCGTGGCAACGAAAGAATTCAGAGGCGAATTTGCCGTACCGATCGTCGGTATGGAACCGGCAGTCAAGCGCGCGCTCAAGCTATATCAGGATATGCAGAAACGGATTCTGGTAACAGCAACACCGGTTACGATAGCCGGAGAAAAATTACACAGCCTTCTGGAACGGGTTGACACAGAACACGAAGTAGATCTGGCTCCGCTTCCAAAACTGGTCCGCTTTGCCGAAGCCGGAAGATTCCAGGACCCGGAAGTAGATGAATACCTGAAAAACAGCCTTCAGAGCTATACACTCAACCAGTATGCTGCAGTCGTACTTGGCTGTACTCACTTCAACTACTTCAAACAATCCTTCCGCAAAATCTTCCCGGGAGAAATCCACTTTGTAGACGGCAACGAAGGCACCCTCCGCCAGCTAAAAAGAGTTCTCCCCGAACAAACCACCCCAGGAGAACCCAGCAAAGTCACCTATTACTTCTCCGGAGAACCTGCTGATGATGAGGGTATGAAGAAAATCCAGGCATGTATGACGCAGTTAGATAAAGTATATGAGATCAAGTAAATACTGATATCGAATAAAATCCACCCCATTCCTATCTTGTGCAATGGAGATGAGACTCAAGAATCGTGGAAGCCTTTGCTGAACACGATTCTCGCCCTAAGAGGCTCATCGGAATGCTTTGCACAACTTGGAATGGGGTGGATTTTATTCTTCTCTGGTGGTGTCACAACCTATCTTATTGTACTTCCTGAATCCCAGTAATATCACTATCTATCATCATCGAATAATTGGTATAATACACGACAAACCCAGGCTTGCTTCCATTTGGTTTCTTGACATGTTTTTTCTCTACATAGTCAACCTCCACCTTTTCAGCCCCGGAATTCTTCGAGTAATGCGCAGCAAGTCTGGCTGCCTCTTCAAAGGTCCGGTCCGGAAGTTCTTCCCCGTTCGTCTTCACGATGACATGGGAACCCGGTGCCTTTTTCGCATGGAACCACCAGTCCCCGCCATTTGCAAAATGGAAGGTGAGTTCTTCGTTCTGAAGATTATTTTTTCCAACATACATATGGAAACCGTCTGAAGAAATATAGTGGAACGGTTTGCTTGTGATCTTCACCTTTTTGGCGGACTGCTTTCTGCGGATAAATCCACTTTCGATCAGTTCTTCCTTGATCTGGATCAGGTCATCCTCGCTTCGTGCAATATCCAGGGATTTGCTGACGGACTCCAGATAATCAATCTCATCTTTCGTTTCTTTAATCAGTTCTGAAAGAGCCTCGAAAGTACGTTTCTGTTTATTATACCGGTCAAAATATTTCTTTGCATTTTCCTGTGGTGTTTTCTGCGGATCCAGCGGAATTTTGATCATTTCGTTAGTATAATAATTGAGTGCTTCCAGTTCTTTTGCACCTTCTTCGAGATTGTAACCGTAGGTGTGGATCAGTTCTCCGTATACCTTGTATTTATCGCGGCTTTCCGTATCGCGAAGCTGCTTTAACTGCAGGTCGTATTTCTTGCGGTTACGTTCCAGTGCTGTCTGAACCACACGGCGCAGATCCGAAGATTTCTGGCGGATCCTGGTGATCAGATCACGGGAAGAATAATAAGTCCGGATCACTTCGGAAATCGAATCATAAGATTTTATCTGATAGTTGGAAAAGTGGGTGAGCAGAAGAGATGAGAACTCTTTCGGCTCATTTCCATCGTAATAAATAGCAGGAGAGAATTTGCTTTCTGTCACCTGCTCCATAAAATAGGTAAACTGCCGGTACAGATGCGCCAGCAGATCACCGGACATCTCCGATGCCGGAACAGAAGAGTCGATTCCTGCCAGATAGCAGATCTCTTCGGCGACAACCGGACTGATTCCGGTAAAACTGTTGTAGATCGCTTTTCCGACCGGCATTGGTTTGGATAGAAGTTCCTGTGTGAAATTTTCCTCCGGTATGCCAAGTGGATTTTCTTTTTTCATAGTATCCGGGATAAAATATTCTCTTCCCGGAAGAACCTCACGCACAGAACTCATCTGCGCGGAAACATGCTTGATACTGTCGATGATCATTCCTTTTTCATTACAGAAAATAATATTGCTGTGCTTGCCCATAATCTCAACGATCAGGGATTTGCGGCACAGATCTCCAAGTTCATCCAGGTGCTCGATCTCGAAGCGGATGATCCGTTCCAGGGAAGGCTGAGAAATGCCTACGATGCGGCCATTTGCAATATGTTTTCTCAGAAGCATACAGAAATTCGGCGCAGTCATCGGACTTGGTTTGTTATCTCTGGACAGATAAATCAGCGGCAGGGATGCACTTGCGGAGATGACCAGTCTTACCTGCCCTTTTGCAGGTTTGATCGTGAGAAGCAGTTCATCATTTTCCGGCTGTGCAATCTTGGCGATCCGTCCGTTCAGGATGGTATCATTTAATTCTTTTACGATATTTGCGATTGTAATTCCATCAAAAGCCATTTTAAAAATTCACCTCATATTTATCCGGGAATATGCCAGGGCACATTCTTTTTTCAATGGGCTCATTATAGCATAGAGAGGCATGCATAGACAAGTGAAAATGCCCTGTCACCCGGTTGACGAGTAAGTGTAAATGAACTATAATAATCGATAGTAAAACGGCCCTTAAAAGGTCAGTAAGAAGAGGGAAAATCAAATGATAAAAAGTATGACAGGCTTTGGACGGTGTGAGATCGCCGAAGCAGACCGCAAATTTACCGTAGAGATGAAGGGGGTTAATCACCGTTACCTGGATGTGAATATCCGTATGCCAAAGAAGCTTAACTTCTTTGAGTCCGCGATCCGCAACCTGCTCAAGCAGTATGTGCAGAGAGGAAAGATTGATATTTTCATCGGGTATGAAGATATGACAGAAAGCCAGATGACTTTGAAATATAACCAGAAGCTGGCAGAAGAATATATGGCAAGCTTTAAGCAGATGGAAGAACAGTTTGGGCTTGACAATGATGTGCGGGTATCCACACTTGCACGCTGCCCGGAAGTCCTTACGATGGAAGAACAGTCTGTGGATGAGGAAGAACTGTGGAGTGGTCTTGAAAAAGCAATGAAAGGCGCATGCGAACAGTTTGTACAGACCAAGACTACAGAAGGTGAGAACCTGAAAAAGGATATCATTGGCAAGCTGGATGGAATGCTGGAAGTTGTTGCCAGGGTTGAAGAGCGATCTCCGCAGATCGTTGCTGAATACCGGGAGAAGCTGGAAACGAAAGTGAAGGAGCTTCTTGGGGACACCCAGATCGACGAAGGACGGATCGCGGCTGAGGTTGTGATCTTCTCTGACAAGATCTGTACAGATGAAGAAGTGGTAAGGCTGAAAAGCCATATCAAGCATATGAAGGAAACTTTGGAACAGACAGAGGGAATCGGACGCAAGCTTGATTTCATTGCGCAGGAGATGAACCGTGAGGCGAACACGATCTTATCCAAGGCAAATGATCTGGAAGTATCCAATTATGCGATTGATCTGAAGACTGAGATTGAAAAAGTCCGTGAGCAGATTCAAAATATTGAATAAAGCTTTGAAAAATGTAAAAAGATGTGTTAAAATAACATTTCAATGTCTGAGTATGCAGGAGAACTGATTATGAGAGAAAAAAAAGGAATCCTTATTGTAGTATCCGGATTTTCCGGAGCCGGTAAGGGAACACTGATGAAAAAGCTGATGCAGGACTATGATAATTATGCATTATCGATCTCTGCAACCACGCGACAGCCTCGTGTCGGGGAAGAAGATGGAAGAGAGTATTTTTTCAGAACCAAAGAAGAATTTGAAAAAATGATTGCGCGTGATGAGCTTATAGAGTATGCTAGATATGTAGAAAATTACTATGGAACTCCGAAGCAGTATGTTATGGAGCAGTTAGAGGCAGGCAAGGATGTGATCCTTGAGATTGAGATCCAGGGTGCGTTGAAAGTGAAAGAGAAGTATCCGGATACCCTGCTAATGTTCGTGACTCCGCCGAGTGCGCAGGTACTGAAAGACAGACTGGTAGGACGGGGAACCGAGACCGCAGAAGTGATCGATTCGAGAATGAAGCGGGCAGTAGAAGAATCACAGGGCGTAGAGAAGTACGATTATCTTGTGATCAATGATGACCTGGAGCGCTGCGCAAAAGAGATGCACAGCATTATTCAGGGTGAGCATGACCGGGTAAGCCGGAATGCTGACTTTATAGATGATATCAGAAAAGAACTAAAGGAACTGTAGGAAAGGAGCAGAATTTATGTTACATCCATCATATACCGATTTGATGAAAGTAGTAAATCAGGACGTGGAAGAAGGCGCAACTAAGATTGTCAACAGCCGTTATTCTATCGTTCTTGCAACAGCAAAGAGAGCGAGACAGATCATTGACGGCGAGATGCCGCTTGTTCCTGTTAAGGACGGCGAAAAGCCGCTTTCTATTGCAATTGATGAGCTGAACAGTGGAAAGATCAAAATTATTGCAGAAGATGCAGATAAATAAAAGAAGTTCGATACCCTGCAGCTGTCTGCGGGGTATTCTTATGATAGGGGATTTTATTTTCCGGTGAAGATGATTTCCCCTGCCGCCCAGAAATTATGCTTGAGGAGAAATTTATTTTATGAATATATTATTCATTTCATTAGGCTGTGACAAGAACCTTGTGGATTCGGAGGTCATGCTTGGGATTCTTGCAAAGGACGGTCACCAGATGGTGGACGATGAGACAATGGCAGATGTCATTATCATTAACACCTGCTGCTTTATCCATGACGCAAAGGAAGAGAGTATCCAGAATATTCTTGAGATGGCAGATCTGAAGAAGACCGGTAGATTAAAAGCCCTGATCGTAACAGGCTGTCTTGCACAGAGATACAAAGAAGAGATCATTCAGGAAATCCCGGAGGTTGATGCGGTTCTCGGAACGACTTCTTATGAAGAGATCGCACACGTGATCGATGGAGTTTTAAGCGACAGTCCGATGGAGCGCGGAGATGTGCGCCTGACTATGAAGGATGTGGATTATCTCCCGGTGACAGACACGCACCGTATGGTGACGACCGGCGGACATTTCGCTTATCTGAAGATTGCAGAAGGTTGTGACAAGCACTGTACTTACTGTATTATCCCGAAGGTACGAGGAGATTTCCGGAGTGTGCCGATGGAGCATCTGCTGGAGGAAGCGCAGAATCTGGTAGACGGAGGGGTGAAGGAGCTGATCCTGGTAGCACAGGAGACCACCATGTACGGAACCGATCTGTACGGGGAGAAGCGGCTTCCACAGCTTTTGAGAGCGCTTTGCAAGATCAGCGGACTTCGCTGGATCCGTATTTTATACTGCTATCCGGAGGAAATCACGGATGAGCTGATTCAGGTGATCAAGGAGGAACCAAAGATTTGCCATTATCTGGATCTCCCGATCCAGCATGCAAGCGATGGTATCCTGAAGAGAATGGGAAGACGGACTTCCAGAGCGCAGCTCATCGAGACCATTGAGAAGCTTCGACGTGAGATTCCGGATATCGCACTTCGCACAACTTTGATCACTGGATTCCCGGGAGAGACACAGGAACAGCATGAAGAGCTGATGGATTTTGTGGATCAGATGGAATTCGACAGACTTGGCGTATTTACCTACTCACCGGAAGAGGATACTCCTGCAGCATCTATGCCGGATCAGATCCCGGAAGAAGTCAAAGAGGAACGTCAGGCAGAGCTCATGGAACTTCAGCAGGATATCGTATTTGACCAGGCAGAAGACCGGATTGGGGAAGAGCTGCTTGTGATGATCGAAGGCAAGGTGGCAGATGAGAATGCCTATGTGGGAAGAACCTACCGGGATGCGCCGAATGTAGACGGACTTATTTTTGTGAACACATCGGAAGAACTGATGTCGGGAGATTTTGCAAGGGTAAAAGTGACCGGATCGGCAGATTATGATTTGATAGGAGAGTTATTATGAATTTACCAAATAAGTTAACGATTTTACGAGTGATTTTAATTCCGTTTTTTGTAGTGTTTATGTTATTTGATATTACCGGAGCAGCAGATAAGTGGATCGCACTTGTGATCTTCTGTGTTGCCAGCCTGACGGATATGCTGGATGGGAAAATCGCCAGAAAGTACAATCTGGTAACGAACTTCGGCAAATTTATGGATCCGCTTGCAGACAAGCTGCTGGTATGTACCGCGCTGATCTGTCTGACATCTATGAACAGACTGAATGTCATTGTTGTTCTGGTGATCATTGCCAGAGAATTTATCATCAGCGGATTCCGTCTGGTTGCTTCTGACAATGGAATCGTCATTGCGGCAAGCTACTGGGGCAAATTCAAAACCGTATCGCAGATGGCACTGATCATTGTGCTGATCATGGATCTGGGCGGTGTGTGGAATGTTGTAGGAACAGTCCTTACATGGGTAGCACTGTTCCTGACCGTCGTTTCACTGATCGATTATATTGCAAAGAACAAACAGGTATTAACACAGGGAGGCATGTAAAATGGTTGTAGAGCTGATTTCTGTCGGCACTGAAATTTTACTTGGCAACATTGTGAATACAAACGCAGCATACCTAGCAGAGAAATGTGCTCTGCTAGGTTGTTCTTTATATCACCAGACTGTTGTCGGTGACAATGAAGAGCGTATGGAAGAAGCAATCCGCCAGGCAATTGAGCGCGCTGATATCGTAATTCTGACAGGGGGACTTGGACCTACCAAGGATGATCTGACAAAAGAAGTAACTGCAAAGGTATTTGGCAGAAAACTTTATATGGATGAACATTCCAAAGCACGGATCCAGGATTATTTTGAAAAGATAAAGAGTAAAAAAGTAACGGAAAATAACTGGAAGCAGGCGTTGGTTCCGGAAGGCGCGATCGTGATCGACAATCTGAACGGAACGGCACCTGGACTGATCCTTGAGGATAAAGAGCGCGGCAAAGCAGCAATCCTGATCCCTGGGCCTCCGAATGAGATGAAGCCGATGTTTGAACACGACATTGCACCGTACCTCAATAAAAAGCAGCCGGAGGGAATCTATTCCCATATGGTAAAAGTGTGCGGGATCGGGGAAAGCAGGGCAGAGACCATGGTTGCTGATCTGATGGATGCACAGACCAATCCGACGCTTGCGCCTTATGCAAAGACAGGAGAGGTACATTTTCGTGTGACTGCAAGAGCATGCTCTGAAGAAGCGGCAGAAAAACTGATGGAGCCGATGATCGAAGAGATGAAGAAGCGTTTTGGTGATGCTGTTTATACGACCGAAGAGAATGTGACACTGGAAGAGTCAGTGATCCGTCTTCTGGAAGAGAAGAAGATGACTGTGACAACGGCAGAATCCTGTACAGGAGGAAAGCTTTCCGGCAGACTTCTGAATGTGTCAGGAGCTTCCGGCGTGTACAATGAAGGATATATTACTTATGCGAATGCATCGAAAGAAAAGATCCTTGGTGTGAAGCATGAGACACTGGAAACCTACGGGGCAGTCAGTGAACAGACAGCAGCAGAGATGGCGCTTGGGGCAGCAAAGGCGGCAGGTGCGGATGCGGCACTTAGTGTAACCGGAATCGCAGGACCTGGTGGCGGTACAGCGGAAAAACCGGTCGGACTTGTGTATATCGGATGTGCGGTAAAAGGAGAGGTAACGGTAAGAGAGTACCGTTTTACCGGCAATCGTGAGAAGAACCGGGACTATGCGGTTGCACGTGCGATCACGCTCTTGCGGGAAGAACTTTTAAAGAGGGCGTAAGAGAGAAAACCAGTTCATTCTGGAAAAGATGAGGTACAGAAAAATGATCATAAAAAGACTATATAGCAGTCAGGAGGTTGTGGAAGGTCTGCATCTGGTATGGGATGTATTTATCAGAGAAAACGCCAATTCCTGTACGCAGCGGGGAATTGAGGAATTTGCCCACTTTATCAAGATGGAGAATTTTATGCCTCTTGTCGAAAGCGGAGAGATGATCGTCTTTGGCGCGGTAGAAGGACAGGATCTTGGCGGTGTCGGAGCCGTGCGGAGGGATGGACATATTTCCCTTCTGTTTATCCGCCCGGATTTGCGGAGAAAAGGGATTGCGAAGGCTCTTGTTGGTGAAATGTGCAGATACTGTACGATGCAGTTTGCCCTGATGCGTATGACGGTCAATGCATCGGTTGTGAGTACGGAAGCTTATCACCATATGGGATTCCGGGATCTGGCACCGGTTCAGGAAAAGAACGGGATCCGTTTTGTTCCGATGGATTTGATGATATCACCGGCAAATGTAAGATCTTCCTATAATGGAAAGAAACATACGGGACTTTTTATCGGGATCGCAGTTATCGTACTTATTTTTCTGATATTCCTGGGACTGCTTTTCGGAAAAATCATCAGCAATTTTGCGAGTGGTGAAGGAAAACAGGAGGATTCGTCACAGATTTTTGAATATAACCCGGATGAGGACGG
The DNA here is from genome assembly GCF_040915385.1 of Coprococcus sp. RTP21204st1_G4_RTP21204_210225. Taxonomy (NCBI): domain Bacteria; kingdom Bacillati; phylum Bacillota; class Clostridia; order Lachnospirales; family Lachnospiraceae; genus Coprococcus; species Coprococcus sp. RTP21204st1_G4_RTP21204_210225. Next base: position 191,333 of record NZ_JBCPDP010000004.1, read on the forward strand.
AGAAATTGACGATATCTTTGGCAGTAATGGAAATGAAGAGGATAATAAGGACAGCAGTTCTGAAGAAGCACAGGGAATCGAGGCAATTGAAGGCTACGAGGCAGAAAATCTGCCGTATACGATCACGGAGGAAAATTACACTTATTTTTCCAATGGAAATAAAGGCGAATATCCGATGCAGTTTGATGTCAAATATCCGCAGATCACAGGTGTGGAAGGTGAAAATATTGACAAGATCAATGAAATGCTGAAGGACTGTGCGATGAGTACGGTCAATACCTTATATCTGGCTCCGAGTGATTCTATGAAAGAGAAAATGTTGGAGGAATCGAACCCGTTTTTAGGGAGTCTTGTAACGTACAAGGTTTCTTATGCAGGAGAAGATTTTATCAGCGTAGCATTCAATGATATTTATTATGCAGGAAATACTTCTGCGCAGTATTGTGACCTCCGTACCCGCAACATCCGTATTTCTGACGCAAAGCAGTTTGAAGTGGCAGATATCGTGGATCTAAGCGATGCATTTATGCACGATTGGATGAAAAAGATGAAGGGTGAAGCACCATCGGCAGAGGTGTTAAGCAATGTGAAATTAAATGATTTCCGACAGATTTTAAATGGGGAAATCCTGGAGAACCGGTACTTTGATGCATTCTTTGTAGATAAGGATGGAATTGAGATCGGAATTACTTACCATTACCCGGGAGATGGGAAAAAATCATCTGCGGAGAGTGGATGGATCACAGCGCCGTTTACTATGAAAGAAATAATTGAATATAAAACAGATAGTGAGTTCTGGAATCTTGTACAAAGTAACAATTGACGAATGTCGAAAATTGTGCGAAAATAAATACATATGGTGTTAAAACAATCACAAACGCCTTATAAAAGAAAAACAGATGTATTTGAAAGGAGTTTTAACATGATTTATTCACATGAAGTAGAAATGATGTGTCCGGTAGCTCAGGGTGCAAACCACGGACCAGCTCCAATTCCGGAAGAAGCAAAATGGGTAAAGGCTAAAGAAATCAAAGATATTTCCGGTCTTACACATGGTGTCGGCTGGTGTGCTCCACAGCAGGGTGCATGCAAACTTACTTTGAACGTTAAAGATGGTATTATTCAGGAAGCACTTGTGGAGACTATCGGATGTTCAGGAATGACTCATTCCGCAGCTATGGCTTCAGAAATTCTTCCAGGAAAGACTATTTTGGAAGCACTTAACACAGACCTTGTCTGTGATGCAATTAATACAGCAATGAGAGAACTTTTCTTACAGATCGTATACGGAAGAACTCAGAGTGCATTCTCAGAAGAAGGACTTCCGATCGGTGCAGGACTTGAAGACCTTGGTAAAGGACTTCGTTCACAGGTTGGTACAATGTACGGAACTCTCGCAAAAGGACCACGTTACCTGGAAATGGCAGAAGGTTATGTAACAGGAATCGCTCTTGATGACCATGATGAAATCATCGGATACCAGTTCGTAAGTCTTGGAAAATTCACAGACTTTGTCAAAGCAGGCGATACTCCGAACGAAGCTTGGGAAAAAGCTAAAGGACAGTACGGACGTGTAGCTGATGCCGTTAAGATCATTGATCCGCGTAAAAACTAATTACATACATAAGTAATTAACGGGTTATATAGGCAACAATATTTTCAGGAGGACAATTAAATGGCTTTATTTGAATCATATGAGAGAAGAATTGATAAAATCAATGAAGTTTTAAACAGCTATGGCATTGCTTCACTCGAAGAAGCTGAAAAGATCACAAAGGATGCCGGACTGGATGTATACAACCAGATCAAAGGTATTCAGCCAATCTGTTTTGAAAACGCATGCTGGGCTTACATCACAGGTGCAGCAATCGCAATCAAAAAAGGATGTACAAGAGCAGCAGATGCTGCAGCAGCAATCGGAGAAGGACTTCAGGCTTTCTGTATTCCGGGATCTGTAGCAGATCAGAGAAAAGTAGGTCTGGGACATGGTAACCTTGGAAAGATGCTTCTTGAAGAAACAACAGACTGCTTCTGCTTCCTTGCAGGACATGAATCATTCGCAGCTGCTGAAGGTGCAATCGGTATCGCTGAAAAAGCAAACAAAGTTCGTCAGAAACCTCTTCGTGTTATCCTGAACGGTCTTGGAAAAGATGCTGCAAAGATCATTTCAAGAATTAACGGATTCACATATGTTCAGACAGACTATGACTATTATACAGGAGAACTGAAAGAAGTTCAGAGAATCGCTTACTCTGACGGACTCCGTTCTAAAGTAAACTGCTACGGTGCAAATGATGTACGTGAAGGTGTAGCTATCATGTGGAAAGAAGGCGTTGACGTTTCTATCACAGGTAACTCTACAAACCCGACACGTTTCCAGCATCCGGTTGCAGGTACATACAAGAAAGAATGCGTAGAAGCAGGAAAGAAATACTTCTCAGTTGCTTCAGGTGGTGGTACAGGACGTACACTTCACCCGGACAACATGGCAGCAGGACCGGCTTCTTACGGTATGACAGATACACTCGGACGTATGCACTCTGATGCACAGTTCGCAGGATCTTCATCTGTACCGGCTCACGTAGAAATGATGGGTCTTATCGGTGCAGGTAACAACCCGATGGTCGGAATGACAGTCGCTGTTGCTGTAAGTATCGAGGAAGCTCACAAAGCTGGTAAATTCTAAGAAAACCGCGTAAAATAAGGGCTTGTGAATGCAGTAGATGGTAGTAAAAAGTAGGAAAATGTAGTTAACTCATACATTACTCATACATTAGTCCTACACCTTACTCATACACTATACGAACTAACAATTTACTGTATTTTCAGTATTTCATTATGCAACCATTGTGGGTCACGCTTAGTATAGACTTTTTCAGTAATGTCGTATATTTCGTGACCCACCATTTTTTTAATAGCATATTCATCTACACCAGCATTTTTACACATCGTTATAAAAGTATTTCTACCGTCGTGAGCTCTGTGATCTGGATTCAATTCTAAAGCATCAACAAGTGCTTCTATTCTACGTCTATACTTATCATATGTTAGCATTAAATTAGATCTTGCTGTATTCGTATCAGTACAATTAAATAAGTATTCACTGTTCAACTCTTGTGCCTTATTGTACCATTTAATAACAAGAGGTCTAATTCTAGGATGAATAGGAACCGTTCGGTTAGTACCTGCTTTAGTCTTCATGCCACCAGTTATTTCTCAGTTTTCAAGATCTACTTTTTCAAGCTCAATCTAAACATTGATTTGATTCGTTCTTTTGTAGATGGAGATGGTGTTCTACTTTCACCCTTCTTATCTACATATATTCCATTTTCCATTGCATCTTTTAAATGAAGCACTCTTACTGAGCTATTTGTACGGTGATTTAGATTATGCACAAAGATTAGTTGATAAACACAGTGGAAAGGGAACCCCGTTACTTGACAAAAATGGAAATTGGTTACGGAAAGAAAAATTTACAGATACGAAAGCTATTGGTGTTCATTTAGATATAAACGGGAAGGAAGTAGAAACTGATGCCGGTATGATCGTATATTCTAAAACCGGAACTCATATATATCCAAGGAGATCAAATAAGTATGAAAATAACAAAGGATTTAGAAGAAAAAAGAGTAAAAATTACAGATATTGATAACGAAATATTTGAGGGAATTGTATCTGACTATATTTATCCTGAAGATAATGAGCCAGAAGGAGTAGCTGGAATTTGTATCGAAGATTGTCCTCAACGTTCTGGCGACTGGATAGGGTTTAATGAACACGATATTAAAGAAATTAAAATAACAGACTAAAAACATTACGGAAGACTTGGTTAATAGCTGAGTCTTCTATTTTTATGTATGGAGGTAAAAGCAGTGAGTGAAGAAAAAGTAAATTATTTTGAAGAGGAAATGAAAGCTCTTTTAGCCGGTTATATAAGTGATCAGGATACGCATTAAATCAATACGTATACAAAATTAAGCCACCAGGGCATTACTTTCTTTTGACACCAAATCCTATTTCTCACATATACTAATACCACATCTGATCGAATTATTTTTCAAAAGAAATCTTCCTTAAAATCCCCAAAAAGAAAGGCAGGCTATCCAGATAATGGAGCAACTTATGGATTATGTAAAACCGGAACTGCTTATTGTGACCGCAGTTCTATACTTTTTCGGAATTGCACTTAAACAAGCAGAATTTATCAAAGATAAATATATTCCGATCACGCTTGGGGCGACAGGCATTATCATCTGCGGGATCTGGGTGACATCTACCGCACATTTCGCAGGAGCACAGGATGTGTTGACCGCAGTTTTCGCATCCGTAACGCAGGGCATTGTTGTTGCAGGACTGAGTACCTACATCCATCAGATTATCAAGCAGGCAGGAAAAGAAGAGTAGGAGTAGAAGTGGTATGGCATTAAATGGAATTGACATCAGTAACTGGCAAAGTGGGATCAATCTTGCGGTTGTCCCGTGTGATTTTGTGGTGATTAAGGCGACAGAAGGAACCGGTTATGTAAATCCGGATTACGAAAGAGCCTACCGCCAGGCGAAAACAGCAGGGAAATGCCTGGGCATTTATCACTATGCGTCTGGTGGAAATATACAGGCGGAGGCAGAATATTTTCTGAAGAATGCAGGGAGCCGTGTGGGGGAGGCAATGCTTGTGCTGGACTGGGAAGGGCGGTCCAATCCGGCATTTGGTGTGAATGACCGGGAATGGGTGAAAGCCTGGTGTAATTATATTTCAACAAAGACCAGCGTCAATCCTGTGATTTATGTGCAGCAAAGTATGATGAGCCGATTGCAGAATATCGGAAACTATGGACTGTGGGTAGCGCAGTACGCGAGTATGGAGCCAATCGGGTACCAGGAAAATCCATGGAATGAGGGTGCATATGCCTGTGTGATGCGGCAGTACAGTTCTTCGGGAAGATTAAGCGGATGGAATGGCAATCTGGATTTGAATAAATTCTACGGAGACCGGCAGGCGTGGAGCCGGTATGCTGGAAAAGGAAACCAGACAACTCCAGAGAAACCTTCTGAAGAGGAAGAAAACCAGGAAGGAACTACGCTGGATCTGGTTTTTCGGACGATGCGTGGAGAATTTGGAAATGGGGAAGAACGGAAAAGCTGGCTTGGAACCAGATATGGAGAAGTGCAGGGGATGATCGACTATATTTCCGGTGCCAGTACAGAGACACTGGCAAAGGAAGTGCGTGCCGGGAAATATGGCAACGGGGAAGTGCGGAAAACGGTTCTGGGGAAACGGTATGAAGAAGTACAAAGCAGAGTCAATGCCGAAGAAAACAAGTATCATATCGTCAAATCCGGGGATACGCTTTCGAAAATTGCAGCGATATACGGAACATCTTATCAGGAAATCGCAAGGTTGAACAAACTACAAAATCCGAATCTGATTTATGTCGGTCAGAGGTTGCGGATCAAATAACCGGCTAATAGATTTGATATTCAGAATCTAGTCTTTGAATTCAGTAATTTGGCAAAAAGAGCTATTGTTTTCAGCTTTTTGGTGTGCTATGATGAAAAAAATGAATACACAGGAGGTTTTGGGATATGGATAATAACTTAAATGACCAGACAACTGAGAATAGTGAAGGGGAGGAAAAGAGTCCATCTTCTTACACCGATCCCAATGCAGGATATACAGAAGCAGAGCCGCAGGCAAAGAATGACAATAGCGTGCCAAAAGAGGCAGCGGACGATAATTTAAAGCAGGAAGAAAAAGGTCATCCGGCATATACTTACGGTGAAATGCCAAAGTCAGAAAACGGAAGCGGCTACGGACAGTCAGCACCGGGCGGAAGCGCTTGCCATTCCGGAACTTCGGATGGAACTTATGAAAATAATACTTACAACGGAAATTCGTATTATAACGGAACCAATCAGAGCGGAGCTTATACCAATGGGTACTCTGACAACCAGTATCAGAATAGCGGTTATAATACCGGATTTAACGCGAGCGGCTACAATAACAATTACAATAGCCAGAACAATTATCAGATGCCGCCGAAGCAGATGGATCTATCTCCGCTTTCTACCGGAGAATGGCTTTTAACGCTGATTGTCGGAATTATTCCATGTGCGGGACTGATCCTGTATATTATCTGGGCGTTTGGTAATAGTGGCAGTCTGAACCGGCGTAACTACTGCAGAGCGTCCCTGATTCTTCAGGTTATTTCGTATGTATTTGTGATCTTCTTTATTTTGATTGCAGTAGTTGGTGGTATTAGTTATTATGGTTATTAAATAAGTATCTGATGGGCTTTTCGGCAAGGCAGCAGTGCTTTGCTGAAAAGCTTTTTCGTTTTTTTAGAAATTCTTTAGAAATCTATTCCGGTTCTCTTTAGCTTTAGGAGATAGACTATAGTCAAGGATGAGAAAAAGAGGAGAAAAGCAGTTATGGAAATGAATCATGTACTGGTCGTTGAAGACGACAAGGAAATCAGAGAAGGTGTGGAAATATACCTGAAAAGTCAGGGATACGAAGTATTTCAGGCGGCAGATGGGATTGAAGGTCTGGAAGTGATCGAGAAAGAGGAAATCCATCTTGCAATCGTCGATATTATGATGCCGCGGATGGATGGAATCCGTATGACAATGAAGCTTCGGGAAAAATATGATTTTCCGGTGATCATGCTGTCAGCAAAATCAGAGGAAGTGGATAAGATCATGGGACTGAATATCGGGGCAGATGATTATGTGACGAAGCCATTTACACCGATGGAGCTTCTTGCAAGGGTGAATTCACAGCTCAGAAGATACCGGATGTTTGCAGAGAAGCTAAGAGACCGTGAAGAAAATCAGAATATCCATGTGATCGGCGGTCTGGAGCTGAATGAAGACACGGTGGAGGTATCGGTTGACGGAGAGCCGGTGCGCCTGACACCGATTGAGTACAAAATCCTGCTTCTCCTTATGAAGAGTCCTGGAAGAGTTTTTTCGGCAGAGGAAATTTACGAGCGTGTATGGAATGAAAAAGCGATCAATACCGATACGATCATGGTCCATATCCGGAATATCCGTGAAAAAATTGAGAGCTGCCCGAAAGAACCAAAATATTTAAAGGTGGTGTGGGGCGTTGGATACAAAATCGAAAAACAGGCATAAACTAGGGATTGTCCTGATTTTAGGCGTAATCTTACTTGCGACGGTGATCGTGTTAGGAAACTATAATACTTTTTATAAGAATGCAAAAAAGGAGCAGGACAGTCTGACACAGAACTACCGGACGAGTGAGTCCTTTATGAAGACATTTATCCGGGACTGCTATGTATTGTATTCCAAAGAATCCGGAAACGAATATAACGTAAAGTTTCTGGATGATTATTATCCGGAATTTGATGAGAAATTTAACCGGCAGATTGCATATATGAATTACCAGGTGCAGGATGCAAACGGAGAGGTAATCGATGGATACCGGTCGAATAGAGATTCCTGGGAAAAAGTGAAAGATACCGAGCTTGCAGATTATGCTCTTGGGATTAAGATCTCGTTTGACAAAAACGGTGAAATCAAGATTGATCAGGTGATGGGAACGGAAGTAACCAAACAGGAAGCTGTTCTGAAGATCCTGACCTCAAATCTGCCGGAAAAAATATTTGAATATGAAGATGAAAGTGAGATTGAAAATATTTCACCAAAAGACAGGACCTATTATTTCATGATGACGGAAGCAAAGCTGAATGCTTATGTTATGCGGGTGTATCCGATTACTTCAATGGTGGGAAACGCGGCGGTTTATACAATCTTGACCCTTATATTGTTGGTCGCACTTCTGGCATGGCTGATTCCGATGAAGAAAGATCTGCATACAGGAGATGAAAAAATTTTCCATGTACCATTTGAAATTGCGATAGCGACTGGTATTACTGGAATTAGCCTGATTTTCAGCTATCTTGGAGAACTGATTATGCACGCGAAAGGAAATGTGTGGCCAATCGATTTTCTGGTCTGGTTTGTTTTCTTTGCAGTTATGTACTGGGGATCCGGCTGTGTACGCCAGATCCGGCTTCTTGGAGTAAAGGAATATGTGAAAAAAAGAGTTCTGCTGATTTGGATCTGGAGAAGATTCGGAAACGGAATCCGAGGTGGTATCCACTGGTGCAAGGATAAGATCGAAGCATTTTATCATTCTCTGGATCAGTTCAATTTCAAGGAAAAGAATAATAAGATTATTTTGAAAATCGTGCTGTTCAATTTCGCAATACTGCTGGTGATCTGTTCATTCTGGTATTACGGAATTGCAGGACTGATCGTATATTCTGTAATCCTGTTCCTGATCCTGCAAAAATATTTTAATGATCTCCGGAAAAAATATGCATTGCTTTTGGAGGCAACCAATAAAATTGCAGACGGAAATCTGGATGTAGAGATTGAAGGTGATCTTGGTGTGTTCAGTCCGTTCCGTAATGAAATCCAGAAGATCCAGACCGGATTTAAGAAAGCGGTAAAGGAAGAAGTAAAAAGCCAGCGTATGAAAACAGAACTGATCACAAACGTATCACATGATCTGAAAACACCGCTGACTGCGATCATAACCTATGTGAATCTGTTGAAAGACGAGAAAGATGAGGAAAAGCGAAAGGATTATATTGATATTCTGGAACGCAAATCTATGCGCCTGAAAGTCCTGATCGAAGACCTCTTTGAGATCAGCAAAGCAAGCAGCCAGAATGTAAAGCTGAATTTGATGAACGTGGATATCGTCAATCTGTTTAAACAGGTAAAATTTGAGCTGGAAGATAAGTTCGAAGAAAAAGGTCTGGAGTTCAGGACCACTTTCCCGGAAGAAAAAGTGATTCTTTGTCTGGACAGTCAGAAGACCTACCGGATCTTTGAGAATCTTCTGAATAACATTGTAAAATATGCACTTCCGGGAACAAGAGTTTATGTGGAAATCGAAAAGACGGAGAAAGATGTATTTATCCGCCTGAAAAATATTTCCGCAACCGAGCTCACCTTCAATCCGGAAGAAATTACAGAACGCTTCGTCCGCGGAGATGAGTCCCGCAATACCGAAGGCTCCGGTCTTGGCCTTGCAATCGTAAAAAGCTTCGTAGGTCTCCAGGGTGGAAGCTTCCATATCGAAACCGAAGCAGACCTCTTCAAAGCCGAAATCCGCTGGGCTTTGCCGGGAGAAGAGACAGTGAAGCAGGAAGCATAAGAAAAATAAATGGTACCGGATTCAATTTTTTTTACAACTGAATCTGGTACCATTTATTTTTCTGATTTGTCTCACAACCTATATCATTCAACTTTTTTACTTTGGAAATCCGCTGGAGTAATGAATCTCATAATCATCCGTGATAAAGAGTGCTTCTGCCCCCTTGATTCCTTCGATATATTTCAATCCATCATCTAACCCCATCGCAAAGCAGGTCGTACTAAGTGCGTCCGCTTCCGTAGAAGAGTCACAGACAATACTCACCCCAAGCAGATCATTTTCATAAGGATACCCGGTTTTCGGATCTAAGATATGGTGATAAATCTTGTCGCCCACCTTAAAATATCGCTCATAAATCCCGGAAGAAACCACAGATTGATCCTTGATCTTTACACTGGTGATCGCTTCTCCATTCTGTGCAAATGGCTTCTGGATACCGATATTATAATCCGAGCCATCCGGTTTGCTGCCAAGAGCCAGCACATTTCCGCCTAGATTGATCAGCGCATGGGATACATTCTGCTCTTTCAGATATGCTTTCAGCTGATCCGCAATATATCCCTTTGCAATTCCGCCAAGATCAATAGCCGCCTCCGGATCCAGAAGCTGAACCGTATTTCCATCAACCCTCACATTCTCATATCCGATATGACGTTTCGCTTCCTGAATCGCCGCATCATCCGGAACGGTCCCCGTATTATTCTTAAAATCCCACAAGTCACTAAGTGGAGCGATCGTAATATCAAACTTTCCATCTGCCAGACAGCTGTATTCCACGCCTTTCTGAATCAAATCCACCGTATCACCCGAAAGTGTCACAGGCTCCCCGTTTGCATGGTTCAGCTCATAAATCTCGCTTCCTTCCGAAGTCCGGCTAAACCGCGCATTATAATCCTTGCATTTCGCCACACAAGCATCCAGAACATCCTCTGAATCCTTATCATAAACCGTAATCGTTACCACCGTATCAAACACCGTCACCGTCCGCGACACCGGCTGCGGCGAACTCCCAGAACATCCACCCAGACAAAAAGTCCCAAACAAACTCAAACAAATACCAATTCCCAAACTTTTTATTTTCATCGCAAACCTCCTCAAACCATAACCTACAGCATTGTTTTTTTCATAAACTTCCCAAAAGCGACATAATGAAAATTTACGAATCTCAGGTCTGTGCAACCAGCCAATGCACAGCCGTGAGGGAAGCGAAAGTCCTGCACGCCTCTATTTTGTGCAATGGAGATGAAACACAAAAATCGTGGAAGCCATTGCTGAACACGATTTTCGCCCTAAGTGGTTCATCGGAATGGTTTGCACAACTTGAGGCGTGCAGGACTTTCGCTTCCCTCACGGCGTCCCCATTCTCTTCTTCCACAAACCGTCCCATTCGTCAATTACCCCATTATACGTTCCCCTATGAAAAAAATCAATCGAACACTTGATTGCATTAGATAAAATGATGTGTTAGAATAAACAAAGAAAAAGGAGAACCCTATGAGCCATAAAGAAAATAAGAGCCATGAGGAGAAAGCATCCGGTTTCAAAAAGAATGATCTGATTCTTGTCCTCCTTGTATTTGCTGCGGCAGGCATTTTTTTTGCAGGACATCTATTCACGAGCCAGAAAAGCGCAGGCGTTGTAGAAATACAGATTGACGGGAAAGTGGTAGAGACACTGGATCTGCAGAAAGAGCGTGCATTTAAGATCAACGGAGGAACGAACACCGTGCAGATCGAGAACGGAAAAGTGAAAATGGCAGCGGCCAACTGTCCGGATCAGATCTGTGTACACCAGAAAGCAATTTCAAGGAACGGAGAGAGTATTATCTGCCTTCCGAATAAGATCGTTCTGAAAATTGTCGATGGAGAAGAAGCCGAACTGGATGCGGTGACGAATTAAGATATGAAGAAAAATACAGTCAGAATAGCGTGGTTTGGTGTATTTACTGCCCTTGCGCTGATATTTAGTTATGTAGAGACTCTGATCCCGTTTCAGATCGGGATTCCGGGGGTTAAGCTTGGACTGGCGAATCTGATCGTTGTGGTGGCACTGTACAAGATGGGTGGAAAAGATGCCCTGTTGCTTTCAGTGACGCGTATCGTGCTGTCCGGATTTATTTTTGCCAGTCTGTTTAGTATTTTATACAGTCTGGCAGGCGGACTTTTAAGCCTTGCAGTGATGGTGATTTTGAAAAAGCGGGGATCATTCAGTGTTTTTGGAGTCAGCATGGCAGGTGGTGTCTTTCATAATGTCGGTCAGCTGATCGTAGCGATGCTGGTCGTGGAGACATTCAGCGTCGCCTATTATGTGCCGGTGCTTCTGATCGCAGGAGTGATCACCGGATTTATTATCGGAGTTGTGGCAAATGAAATGCTCAAAAGACTTGGCAGCATCGTATTGTCATAGCGTGGGAGGAAGAGATGATTTCATATATAAGAGGGGAGCTTGTAGCTCTCGAAGAAGATAAAGCGATTGTAGATGTAGGCGGCGTGGGCTACGGGATTTTTATGTCCGGACAGGCGATGGGACAGCTTCCGCCGGTTGGGAGTAAAGTGAAGATCCACACCTATCTGAATGTCAAAGAAGATGCTATGCAGCTGTATGGATTTTTAAACCGTGATGCGCTTTCTGTGTTCAAGCTTCTGATCGGTGTCAGTGGGATCGGACCGAAAGGAGGTCTTGGGATTCTGGCGCAGCTTACACCAGACGAACTTCGATTTGCCGTGATGTCGAAGGACATCAAGGCAATTTCAGCAGCACCGGGAATTGGCAAGAAGACGGCGGAGAAGCTGATCGTGGAACTGAAGGATAAGCTGAAGATTGAGGACGTACTGGATCACCAGGTGGAAGCGGCAAATGGAGCCGCTGAAGATACGGTAAATGCACAAGGACTTCAGGCAGATGCGGTACAGGCACTTACGGCGCTTGGCTATGGAAGTACTGAGGCACTGCAGGCAGTACGAAAAGTGGAAATGGATGAGAGCACGACGGTGGAAGATCTGCTGAAGGGTGCACTCAAATATTTGATATAAGAGGATTAGGATGGGAAGAAGAATTATTACCACAGAGAATCTGGAAGAGGATGTAAAAATTGAGAGCCATTTAAGACCTCAGCTTCTGGAAGATTATATTGGACAGGCGAAGGCAAAAGAGACTCTTAAGATTTATATAGAAGCGGCAAAAAGCAGGGGAGAGGCACTGGATCATGTGTTGTTTTACGGTCCGCCGGGACTTGGAAAGACAACCCTCGCCGGGATCATTGCGAATGAAATGGGCGTAAATATCAAGATCACGTCAGGTCCTGCGATCGAGAAACCTGGGGAAATGGCGGCAATCCTTAATAATCTCCAGGAAGGAGATGTGCTTTTTGTAGATGAGATCCACCGGCTGAACCGGCAGGTGGAGGAAGTACTTTATCCGGCGATGGAAGATTTTGCAATCGATATTATGATCGGAAAAGGGGCTTCGGCAAGGTCGATCCGTCTGGATCTGCCGCATTTTACACTGGTAGGGGCAACCACCCGTGCCGGAATGCTGACAGCTCCGCTCCGGGATCGTTTCGGGGTTGTGAACCGTCTGGAATTTTATACGGAAAAAGAACTGCAGACCATCATCATCCGTTCAGCAGGCGTGCTGGATGTGGAGATCGATGAAAAGGGAGCCCTTGAGATGGCAAGACGTTCCAGAGGAACGCCAAGGCTTGCCAACCGGCTTTTGAAAAGAGTCCGGGATTTTGCCCAGGTCAAATATGAGGGGGTGATCACCGAAGAGGTGGCAAGGCAGGCACTGGATCTTCTGGATGTGGACCGGCTTGGACTTGATCATGTAGACCGTAATCTTTTGACGACCATGATTGAAAAATTTCAAGGAGGTCCGGTAGGACTGGATACCCTTGCGGCAGCGATCGGGGAAGATGCCGGAACCGTAGAAGATGTCTATGAGCCATATCTTTTGAAGAATGGCTTTTTACAGAGAACACCAAGAGGAAGGGTGGTCACAGATCTTGCGTATACCCATCTTGGATTTGACAAGAACGAAGAATAGAAAGGAAAGAGACGATGCTGAAGATAAAACAATATGTGAAAGCAGAGAGTCTGGAGCAGGCGTATGAACTGAACCAGAAAAAGACGAACCGGATCGTCGGTGGAATGCTCTGGCTGAAAATGAGTACTGCGCAGATCCAGACTGCGATCGATCTGTCCGGACTCGGACTGGATCAGATTGAAGAGACGGAGGATGCATGGAAGATTGGATGTATGGTATCCCTTCGTGATCTGGAGTTACACGAAGGATTAAATGAATTGAGCTGCAATATGATCAGAGAAAGTGTGAGAAGTATTGTCGGTGTACAGTTCCGGAATCTTGCGACGATCGGCGGAAGTATTTTCGGACGGTTTGGATTTTCGGATGTACTGACCTGTTTCCTTGCACTGGATACAGAAGTAGAACTTTATAAAGGTGGGATCATTTCTCTGGAAGAGTTTGCAAAGATGGAGAGAGATAATGATATCCTTGTTCGTGTGATCGTAAAGAAAACACCGGGAAAGGGAAGCTATCAGTCACACCGTAATACCAAGACGGATTTTCCGGTACTGGCGGTTGCTGCTGACCGTTATGGAGATGAACTGAAGGTGGCAGTTGGGGCAAGACCGATGAAAGCAGTCTGTATTCACGTTCCGGCAGAACAGCTGGATGCGTGCACAGATCTGAAAAAATTTGCAAAAGAGCTTGCAGCCCAGGTGCCGATGGGAGGCAATATGCGTGGAAGTGCAGCGTATCGTACCCATCTTGCAGAGGTTCTGATCCGCAGAGCATTAGAGAGAATCACAAACGGAGGTGAAAAGAATGCAGATTAGTCTGACATTGAATGGAAAAAAGATTACAGAAGAGATCGCAGCTGATCTGCTTCTGATCGATTTCGTGAGAAATCATGGATGTTACAGCGTAAAGCGCGGCTGTGAGACTTCCAACTGTGGACTTTGTACCGTATTTTTAGATGAGAAGCCGGTACTTTCCTGTTCCGTGCTTGCTGCAAGAGCAGACGGGCACAAGGTAGATACGCTGGAAGGACTGCAGGAGGAAGCAGAAGAATTTGGCTCTTTTATCGCAGGACAGGGGGCGGAGCAGTGCGGATTCTGTAATCCGGGTATGATCATGAATGCAATCGCACTTTTCCGCGAGAATCCGGATCCAAGTGATGACGAGATCCGGGAATACCTTGCGGGGAATCTCTGCCGCTGTTCAGGCTACGAGGGACAGCTCAGAGGAATCCATGATTTTCTGGAGTACAAAAGAAAAGGAGGAGCCAGATGAAAGCAGTAGGAGTACCATTTGTAAAAAAAGATGCGAAAGCACTGGTGACTGGAAAGCCGGTATATACAAATGATCTGGCACCAAAGGATTGTCTGATCGTTAAGCTTCTAAGAAGTCCGCATGCCAATGCGATGATCCAGGAGATCAAGACAGATGTGGCAATGCGTGTGCCGGGAATTGAAGCAATCTATACCTGGAAGGATGTACCGCAGCAGCGTTTTACAATTGCAGGACAGACCTGGCCGGAGCCTAGTCCGTATGACCGGTTGATCCTGGACCAGCATGTTCGCTTTGTAGGAGATCCGGTAGCGATCATTGCCGGAGAAAATGAAGCCTGCGTAGAACGTGCAATGAAGATGATCAAGGTCAAATACGAGGTCCTTCCGGCAGTATTAGATCCTGAGGAAGCGCTGGATGGTCCAATTCTGGTGCATCCGGAGAACAGCTGGAAGGCATTGTGCCCGGTAGGAGCAGATAACAAGCGGAATCTTTGTGCACAGGCAGAAGATGGACATGGGGATGTAGAGAAAGTTCTTGCAGAATGCGATGTTGTTGTAGAACATACATATCATGTCAAAGCGGCACAGCAGGCAATGATGGAACCATTTCAGACGGTCTGCTTTATGGATATGTATGGAAGACTGAATGTGATGAGTTCTACGCAGATCGTTTACCATGTGCGCCGTATTGTTTCCAATGCACTTGGTATACCAAAATCCAAGATCCGTGCGTTTAAACCGAGGATCGGTGGTGGATTTGGGGCAAAACAGACGGCGGTAAGTGAGGTTTATCCGGCGTTTGTAACCTGGAAAACCGGAAAGCCATCGAAAATTGTATTTACAAGAGAGGAATCCCAGATTGCATCCTCACCGCGTCATGATATGGCGGTGACGGTTCGCATGGGAGCAGATAAAGAGGGAAATATCCGGGCAATTGATCTGTATACACTTTCTAACACAGGAGCATACGGGGAACATGGACCGACAACGGTCGGACTTTCCGGACATAAGGCGATTCCGCTTTATGGTTCATTAGATGCATACCGGTTCCGTTACGATGTGGTCTATACCAACCGGATGGCAGCAGGAGCTTATCGTGGATATGGAGCGACGCAGGGAATCTTTGCGGTTGAGACATCTGTTAACGAACTGGCAGAAAAACTTGGCATGGATCCGATGGAGATCCGTATGAAGAATATGGTCAAAGAAGGACAGTTCATGCCGGCATATTATGGGGAGACAGCGAATAGCTGTGCACTTGATAAATGCCTTGCGAGAGTAAAAGAAATGTCCGGATGGGATGAAAAGTATCCAAGAAAAGTTATGCCGGATGGCAAAATCCGCAGCGTCGGAGTAGCACTTGCCATGCAGGGATCCTGCATTTCCAATGTAGATGTCGGATCTGCAACGATCAAACTGGGCGAGGATGGTGTCTACAATATGTCAATCGCGGCAGCGGACATGGGAACCGGGTGTGATACGATTCTTGCACAGATGGCAGCAGAATGTCTGGACTGTGATCTGGATGATATTGCAGTATCCGGAGCAGATACCGATACTTCGCCGTATGATTCAGGCTCTTATGCATCAAGTACGACTTATGTGACTGGTATGGCGGTGACAAGAGCCGGTGAGGAACTGAAAAAGCGGATCGTCAGACAGGCAGCGAAGATGCTGAAATGCGAAGTGGATGAGATTGATTTCGATGGACACATTGCAAGAAGCGATAAGACCGGAGAAGAGGTGACACTTGCGGCAATCGGAGCAGGGGCAATGTGCGGAAGTGATATTGCGCTTCAGGTAACAGAAAGCCACAGTTCGCCGGTATCTCCGCCGCCTTATATGGCAGGCGCTGTTGAAATCGAATTGGATCCGGAGACAGGACATGTCGAGATCCTGGATTACTATGCAGTGGTTGACTGCGGAACTGTTATTAACCCGAATCTTGCGAGGGTACAGGCGGAAGGCGGAATCGTGCAAGGAATCGGCATGACTCTTTATGAGAATATTCAGTACACGGAAAAAGGACAGCTTCTGAACAATTCATTTATGCAGTACAAGATTCCGACCCGAATGGATATGGGAAATCTGCATGTGGAATTTGAGAGCAGCTATGAGCCGACCGGACCGTTTGGTGCAAAATCGATTGGCGAAATCGTCATCAATACACCGGCTCCGGCATTGACGCATGCAATCGCAAATGCAACAGGTCTGTGGTTCCGTGAACTTCCGATTACAAGTGAACAGATTGCAATGGGAATTATGGAAAATGAAAATTAAACTGATTTATCTGGCGGCTGGAAACAGCCGCCGTTTTAACAGCCAAAGGATGCAAAATACAGAACCGCCACAATCAGAAGCAGAGAACAAACTGCTTTATTTGTTGGATGAAAAGCCGATGTTCCGCTATTTATTCGACCGTCTGGTAAAAGTCTGTCAAAGGCATCCGGAATGGGAAATGATTGTGGTAACACAGTATCCGGAGATTGAGCATCAGGTAAAAGCACTTCAGGAAAACGAGCAGCAAGGTGAACGTTTCCCGGTAAAAACAGTGATTTCAAAAGACAGCTATAAAGGAGCAGCCTATTCGGTAAAAGCAGGGATCCGTGCGGCAGGAGATGCTGATGCCTATGCATTTTTTGTGGCGGATCAGCCTTATTTTACAGAAGAAAGCGTGGAAGGATTCCTGGAAAAGATGGAGCGGGAGGCAAAAGTTGTACCGGGATGTGTGACCTGGAATGGACAGGAAGGCAATCCGGTCTGGTTTCCGGCAAAGTACGGGAAAGAACTTCTGGAACTGGAAGGAGATGCCGGAGGAAGAAAGGTGTTCCGCAGATACCGGGAAAAAGCAGTATTTTACGAGGTGAGCCTGGAAAAAGAGCTGGAAGATATTGATTATATGCCGGAAATAGAAAAAATGCGGATAACAGAAGGAGACACAGAGAAAACTTTCCATGTATATGTTATCGAAAATGGAAAGCTTCAAAGGAAAGAGTCTCTGCTTATGGCACTTGGACTTACGGAGCAGATGGTACCGAGAATTGCTGCCGTGGGTGCGGGAGGTAAGACTTCTCTTTTGAAACAGCTGCTTGCTGAATACCAAGAGAAGGGTGCCCTCCCGGTTCTGGTGACTACAACCCATATGAAAAAAGAGACTGCCCCTTATTTTGTAATGGAGGATTCTATCGGAAAAATTCTGGAAGTGCATAAAAGAGAAGGCATGGTGATCGCCGGTCTGGATGCAGGAAGAGGCAGGATCAAAAGCCTTTCTTTACCGGTAATGGAAAAGATCTGGGAGCTTCCTGCGCCGGTTCTTGTGGAAGCGGATGGTGCACGGATGCTTCCGGCGAAAGTGCCGGGGGAGAAAGAACCGGTTATTCCAAAGCAAATCCAGATAGTCCTTTCTGTATATGGACTCGATGCCATCGGACAAAGGATAAAAGACTGCTGTTTCCGACCTGAGCTTGTGGCACAGGTACTTGGAAAAGCAGTGGAAGAGGTTCTGACGGAGGAGGATCTGGCAGGGCTGGCTGTTTCGGCAAAAGGCGGGAAAAAGAATGTCCTGCCGGAAATGGATTTCTATATTGTGCTAAACAAAGCAGATGACGAAAAACGTCTGAAAATGGCAGAGAGAATCGCCTTAAGAGTAGAACGGGATTCTGGTGAAAAAGTACGGATTACATCGTTTCGTTAATATTTTGGAAAAATAAAGCAATTGTGTGTTGAAAAATGGAACATTGCCGAATTGTCATTGGAAACCATTCGTGCTATCATAGATACGATAGCTTTGACAACGAAAGTTGTAAGTGGGTAGAGAAGGAGGCAAAAAAGTGGGTACGAAGAATAGTAATACTTCACAGGAACTATTTAACCTTAACGGAAAACCATCCTTTGGTCAGGCACTTCCGCTGGCATTCCAGCATGTAGTGGCGATGATCATTGGCTGTGTTGCACCGGCGATCATTCTTGCTGGTGTGTCCGGACTTTCAGAATCAGATACGGTTGTCCTGATTCAGGCATCTCTTGCAATGTCAGCGATTTCGACATTCATCCAGCTTTTTCCGTTTATCAAATTTAAGTCTTATCAGATAGGAGCCGGGCTTCCGGTTATTATGGGAATCAGCTTTGCGTATGTGCCGATCATGCAGTCAATTGCACAGGATGCAGATGTTGGAACAATACTTGGTGCACAGATCGTGGGCGGTATTGTTGCGATTATTGTAGGAATATTTATCAAGCAGATCCGTCATCTTTTCCCGCCGCTGGTTACGGGAACGGTTGTATTTGCAATCGGACTTTCGCTGTATCCGACCGCAGTCAATTATATGGCAGGTGGAGCAGGAAGTGCGGATTATGGTTCATGGCAAAACTGGCTTGTTGCGATCATCACACTGGCAGTCGTAACAGGACTGAATCATTTTGGAAAGGGCTTTTTAAAGCTTTCTTCCGTTCTGATCGGAATCATAGTTGGATATGTAGTTGCGCTTGGCTTTGGAATGGTGGATTTTTCTTCCGTATTAACGGCAAAATGGGTACAGTTCCCACAGCCGATGCATTTCGGAATTAAATTCGAGCCATCCTCATGTGTTGCGATTGCGGTATTGTTTGCAATCAGCTCTATTCAGGCAATCGGAGACTTTTCAGCAACGACGACCGGAGGAATGGACCGTATGCCGACGGATGAGGAATTAAGCGGTGGTATCATTGGTTATGGAGTCAGCAATATTGTCTGCGCATTTTTCAGCGGACTCCCGACAGCAACCTACAGTCAGAATGTCGGAATCGTAAGTTCTACGAAAGTAGTAGCAAAGAGAGTATTTGGAATTGCAGCGATGATCATGCTGGTTGCAGGAATCATGCCAAAGATCGCATACATTCTTCTAACTATTCCGTCATGTGTGCTTGGAGGCGCAACAATCTCTGTATTTGCAATGATTTCCATGACGGGTATCAAACTGATCAATAATTCAAAGATGAATTATAGAAATACATCCATCGTAGGACTTGCCATTGCACTTGGAATGGGTGTGACACAGGCAAATGCAGCACTTGCGCAGCTCCCTGCATGGGTAACAACCATTTTCGGTAAATCACCGGTTGCACTGTCTACTCTGGTTGCAGTGTTCCTAAATCTGGTTTTACCAAAGGAGAAAGAAGAGTAAATGAAGATCCTGATAAGAGGAGCCGGGGATCTTGCCACAGGAATTGCGGCAGAGCTGTGGGAAAGAGGACATCAGATCCTGATGACGGATGTTGCCATCCCACTCACCGTCAGACGTGAGGTGGCATTTTCAAGAGCGGTGTACGAAGAACATGCAGTGGTAGAAGGAATAGAAGCAGTTCTTGCCGACAATTTTGAAGAAGCAGAAACAATTATGGCAACACGGAAAATTGCTGTCATGGTGGATGAAAAAGCAGAAGTGCGGAAAGAATATCTGCCGGATGTACTGGTTGACGGGATCATGGCAAAAAAGAATCTTGGGACCCGGATCAGTGACGCTCCTCTTGTTATCGGTATCGGACCGGGCTTTACGGCAGCCGGAGACTGCCATTTTGTGATTGAAACGCAAAGAGGTGAGCATCTGGGCGAGGTGATCCGCGAGGGAAGTGCAATCCCCAACACCGGAATTCCGGGAAATATTGGCGGCTATACGGTGGAACGCCTTTTAAAGGCATCCGCAGACGGAATCATGCATCCGGTCGCGAGAATTGGTGATGTGGTGAAAAAAGGGCAGATTGTTGCAAGGTGCGGAGATGAACCTGTCTATGCGAGGCTCCACGGGATTGTCCGTGGGATGCTCCAGGAAGGGGTACCGGTCAAAAAAGGATTGAAGATCGGAGATGTGGATGCAAGGATAGAGGGAAAACTTTGTTATACGATTTCGGATAAAGCACGAAAGATCGGAAACGGAGTTGCGGAAGCAATCGATCTTGTCTATAAAACAAAATAAAAAAGTTGTCTGGACAACTTATTTATCCATCCTTTTTATGGTAAAATATAAAAAGGTTTGGGCAGAATACCTGCCGCAGTGACGGCAGGTATTTTTATGCCATAATCCATATAAAGTGAGGAACAAAAAATGAAACTGGTAAGAACAGAAGATGCAGTGGGGCAGGTGCTGTGCCATGACATTACACAGATTATTCCGGGAGTTGTAAAGGATGCTGTTTTCCGGAAGGGACATATTGTTACCGAAGAAGACATTCCGGTACTTTTATCTGTGGGAAAAGAGAATCTTTATATCTGGGAAAAAAAGGAAGGTATGCTTCATGAAAATGAGGCAGCTGAGATTTTGCGTCAAATCTGTCAGGGTGAGCATATGCATCCTTCCGGGGTGAAGGAAGGAAAGATCGAACTGATCGCCGACTGTGAAGGGGTATTGAAAATCAATACCGAAAAGCTGAATGCGGTGAACAGTCTTGGTGAGATGATGATCGCATCCAGACATGGAAATTTTCCGGTGAAAACCGGAGATAAGATTGCAGGAACAAGGATCATTCCGCTTGTGATCGAAGAAGAAAAGATGCAGAAGGCCTGTGAAGTGGCAGGAAAAGAACCGATTTTCCGGATTCTTCCGTACCAGAAGAAAAAAGCGGGAATCGTAACGACGGGAAGCGAAGTGTATTATCACCGGATCGAGGATAAATTTACTCCGGTTGTGATCGAAAAACTGAAAGAATGTGGCGTTACAGAGGTGAAGCAGATCCAGTGCAACGATGATCATGAGATGATCACAGAAGCAATCCAGACTCTGATCGAGGATGGTTCTGACCTGATCGTCTGTACCGGTGGAATGAGTGTAGATCCGGATGACAGGACTCCGCTTGCGATCAAAAATGCCTGTACGGAAGTGGTGACTTATGGGGCACCGGTTCTTCCGGGAGCCATGTTTATGCTTGCTTATTGTGAAAAAGAAGGCAGACAGATTCCGGTCATGGGTCTTCCGGGATGCGTGATGTATGCAAAACGGACGATTTTTGATCTGGTTCTTCCGAGGATTATGTGTGATGAAAAGCTGCATGAAAAAGATTTCCGGCTTCTTGGACAGGGAGGACTTTGTCTGTCCTGTCCGGTGTGTACTTTTCCAAACTGTGGATTTGGAAAAGGAGGATATTAAAATCATGAGAAAGAATAACTTATTTAAGAAAACAGTGGCAGCAGGTCTGGTTCTGCTGATGACAGCATCACTTGCTGCATGTGGCGGTAAAAAGACCGACACAAAAACAGAAGACAAAAAGACAGAAACAAAGGCTGACAAAGAAGAGGATGTAGAGCTTCAGGTATTTATCGCAGCCAGCCTGAATACGGCAATGACAGATATTGCAGAGCGTTATGAAAAAGAGCATCCGAATGTGAAGATCGTCTACAACGCAGACAGCTCAGGAACTCTGCTGACACAGATCGAAGAAGGATATGAGTGTGACCTGTTCTTCTCCGCAGCACAGAAACAGATGGATCAGCTTGAGGCTGACGGACTGGTAGTAGAAGGAACCCGCCATAATGTAGTTAACAATCAGGTAGTTGTTATCACATTAAAGGACAGTGATACAGCAGTAACCGGGCTTGAAAACTTAAATGAGGCAAAGAGCATTGCACTTGCAGGCGGAAGTGTACCAGTTGGAAAATACACTCGTCAGGCGTTGATGAATCTCGGAATTCTGGACAAAGTAGACGATGCGTCTACCATCACAACAGAACAGGTTTCTGAAGCTCTTGGTGGAGCAGAAATCAGTGAGCAGGCAAATGTAAGCAAGGTGCTGATCGCCGTTACAGAGGGTGCATGCGAAGTTGGAACAACTTATTATTCTGATACATACGGATATGAGGATCAGATCAAGATCCTTCAGACAGTAAGCTATGATCTGACAGGTAACGTGAGTTATCCGATCTGCCGTGTGGAAAATAAAGAGGCAGATGATGCAAAGAAAAAAGCAGCCGATGATTTCCTTGCATATGTAACATCCGATGACGCAAAGAAGATCTTTGACAGCTACTATTTCGATACAAACGTAGAGTAAAAGAGGAACGATATGGAAGAAATAAGACAGATCCTTGCAGGACTTGACTGGAGTCCGCTTTTCATTTCAATCAAAACAGGAATCGCAGCAACGATCGTGTCATTCTTCCTGGGAATATGGGCAGCAAGAAAGGTGCTGAAAGCGAAGACGGGTCTCAGGGCTGTGCTGGATGGGATTCTGACACTGCCGCTGGTGCTTCCGCCGACGGTTGCAGGATTTTTCCTGCTGCTCATTTTCAGTACGAGAAGAACCGTTGGATCGTATCTTTATACGACATTTGATATCAAGATCGTACAGTCCTGGGCAGGATGCGTGATCGCGGCAACTGTGATTGCATTTCCACTGATGTACCGGAATGCAAGAGCAGCATTTGAACAGGTGGATGTGAACCTGATCTATGCGGCGCAGACGCTCGGTATGCCGGAGTGGAAAATTTTCTGGAGGGTGATCATGCCGGCGGCAGGTCCTGGAGTTGCATCCGGTACAATTCTTGCATTTGCAAGAGCGCTTGGAGAATACGGTGCGACCTCCATGCTTGCGGGCAATATTCCAGGAAAGACGGCAACCATTTCCCAGAGGGTTGCAATGGTCATCCAGGACGGTGATTATCAGACGGCAGGCGTGTGGGTCGGAATTGTAATCCTGATCGCATTCGGAATAGTAGTGCTTATGAATCTGGCATTTGGAAAGGGAATGAAACATACAAAGCAATGGTAGAACTAGAGATAAAAAAACAGTATGGAAAATTCAGGCTGGATGTCGCCTTTAAAAGTGAAAAAAAGCGGATCGGAATCCTGGGCGCTTCCGGATGTGGGAAAAGCCTGACCTTGAAAAGTATTGCCGGGATCGAAAGACCGGAAAAAGGGCGGATCGTGATTGACGGAGTTACCCTTTTTGATGCCGGAAAAAAGATTTTTCTGAAGCCACAAAAAAGGAAAGTCGGTTATCTTTTTCAGAATTATGCGTTGTTTCCGAACATGACCGTGGAGCAGAATATCGGGATTGGATTTACCGGAAACAAAGAAGATAAGCAGAAAATGGTAGAACAGTTGATCCATCATTTCCAGCTGGACGGACTGGAAAAGCTTTATCCGTCAAAGCTTTCCGGCGGACAGCAGCAGAGAACGGCACTGGCACGGATTATGGCATATGAACCGGACGTGATCCTTCTGGATGAACCATTTTCGGCACTGGATGCGTATCTTCGGGAGCGGATGCTAACCGAGCTGATGGAAATGCTGAGTGATTATGAAGGTACGGTGATCATGGTGTCCCACAGCAGGGATGAAATCTATAGCTTCAGTGAAGAGGTTCTGGTAATTGAAGATGGACATGGAATCCGCCTGGGTCCGGTAAAAGAAGTATTTAATGCACCGCGCTATAAGACAGCGGCAAGACTTACCGGATGTAAAAATATTGCAGATGTTTACCGGATGGATGCGCAGACGGTGTATGTGAAAGACTGGGATGTGCAGCTGATTTTTAAAGGACGTAGTGTGCCGGAGAATGTGAAGGCAATCGGGATCCGAGCTCATGATCTGATTCCGGTGTATGGAACGATATCCGGGGCTATGCTGAAAGTTAAAGAATGGAAAAGTGTGGATTATCCATTTGAACGAAAATATTTTATCCAATGCGAGTCGGGATGTGAGGACTTCTGCTGGTTTGTCCAAAGAGAGATTTCTGCCACTCTGGAAGAAAAAGGAATGCCGGATGCACTCGCATTTCCGGAAGAAAAAGTGCTGTTCCTTGAAGGATAGCGTGGCAGATGCTATAATGGACAAATAGAGAAAACGGGCAGAAGGTGGCAGCATAAATGCAGAAAGAACAAGACAGGGAAGCGATTTACCGGAGCATTTTCTTTTGTGATATGGATCGGAAGAAGGCGGATGAGATCATTAACCGGTTAGACGGCAGAACCGTAACCTATGACAAGGGCGAAATCATCATAAGAGAAAGAGAAAAACTGAACAATATCGGAATCCTGCTTGACGGGGTACTCTGTAAAGTGCAGTATTACCGGGATGGAACTGAGCAGCTGGTCCAGAAGCTTGTCAGCTCGTTTGTTGTGGGAGTGGAGATTGCGGTCAGTGAAAAAAAGACGAGTCCTTATGATGTTTATGCATCGGAACAGGCACACATTTTCTGGTTTCCTGTACGGGCGATGGAAGAAGAGGGCGTTCTGGATATGCGTGAGAGGATTGAGTTTTACAAGAAAACGGTTCATTTCCTTGCAAATGAAGATATCCGCAAGTGCAGGAAGATTGAATTGCTGTCGATTAGAGGAATCCGGGAAAGAATCGAGCAGTATCTGAGAATTCAGCAAAGACGCCATAAAAGCAATGCCTTTGATATTGAATTTAACAGAGAACAGATGGCAAATTATCTGGGGATCAACCGGAGTGTGCTGTCACATGAGTTGAAAAAAATGGAAAAAGAGGGGATTTTGAAGGTCAGAAAGAATCATTTTGAGCTGGCTGATAAAGAATAAAACAGAATTTCTGCTGAAAATATCGAAAAGTGGTTGGTTTTTATCAGAATATAGTTTATAATGAAAAAAGGATTAGGCGGCAAGGAGGTTCTTTATGGCATCGTCAAAAAATTATACAGAAGTTTTGATAGGCGGCAAAGTATTCACCCTGAGCGGATTTGAAAGCGAAGATTATCTGCAGAAGGTATCCACTTATCTGAACCATAAAATCGAGGAATGTACAAGCAGCGATGGATATCGCAAGCAGAGTGCGGAAGCCAGAAGTGTGCTTCTTGCTTTAAATATAGCAGATGATTATTTTAAAGCCAAGAAACAGGGCGGCGCATTAGAAAGCGACATCGAGGCAAAAGACAAAGAGATGTACGATTTAAAGCATGAACTGATCTCAGTACAGATCAAGTATGAGAATGCTGAAAAAGCACTGGATAAACTCAAGGCAGAGAACCAGGAACTTCAGATGAAGATCGTACAGCTTGAAACAGAAATGAAAAATCACCGTACAAAATAGACTGTCCTGAGGCAGTCTATTTTTGATACTCCGGTATACAAAGAGAAATGTTTGCAACACAGGGGCTTTGTATACAGGTTATTTAAAGATAGAGGAGTTATATGAAAGACAGAGTTGAAATCCTTGCACCGGCAGGGAGTATGGAGTGCCTGAAAGCGGCAATTACAGCAGGAGCTGATGCGGTATATACAGGGGGAGCCCTTTTCGGGGCACGTGCTTATGCACATAACCTGACGGAGGAAGAACTTTTAGAGGCAATTGATTATGTGCATTTGCATGGAAGAAGACTGTATCTGACCGTGAATACACTGATCAAAGACCGTGAGATGGAAAAACAGATGTATGATTATCTGCTCCCTTATTACCGGCAGGGGCTGGATGCGGTGATCGTGCAGGATATTGGACTCTTCCGTTTTATCCGGAAGCATTTTCCAGATCTTCCGATCCACGCAAGTACCCAGATGACGCTTACGGGAGTGGATGGGGCGAAGTTTCTGGAAAAGGAAGGTGCACAGCGGATTGTTACATCCAGAGAACTGAGTATGGCAGAGGTGAAGAAGATTGCCGATGAGACAGAGCTCGAGATTGAAAGCTTTGTACATGGTGCACTCTGCTATTGCTATTCCGGTCAGTGCCTGTTCAGCAGTTTTATCGGCGGCAGAAGTGGCAACCGTGGACAGTGCGCACAACCGTGCAGACTGCTTTACCGGACACCGGAAGCAAAGAGACCACAGTATCTGCTGAGTCTTAAGGATATCTGTACATTGGAACTGATCCCGGAGATGATCGAGAGCGGGATTTATTCTTTCAAGATTGAAGGCCGGATGAAGAAGCCGGAGTATGCGGCAGCAGTCGCTTTCCAGTACCGGAAATATGCCGATCTTTATCTGAAATATTACGAAGAATGTCCGGCAGAAGAGGATCCGGCAGCGTATGCGATGAAGAAATACCGTGTCCGCGAGGAGGATCGGCAGATGCTGTTGGATCTCTATAACCGTGGCGGTTTCCATACGGGTTATTATCATACACAGAATGGACGGGAGATGATTTCCTTAAACCGTCCGAACCATGCAGGAGTGCCGGCAGTAAAGGTACTTGCTAAAAAAGGCAGAAATGTGACTGCAAAAGCACTGACAGACCTGTATCCGCAGGATATTATTGAACTCCCGATGCGCAAAGGCAGGGAAAAAGCAGATAATTATACCTGTAAGGATGCAGTCAGAAAAGGAATGAATGTGCAGATCCTGGTATTTGCAGATACCCCGTTCAAGAGGGATGAAATCTGGATGCGTACAAGAAACAGCACATTGATTGACACGCTGCGTGAAGAGTTTGTAAATGGAAAAATAAAAGAACGGATCTGCGGAACTTTCCGGCTGTATCCGCAGGAAAAGGCAACGCTTACGGTGAAGTGCCGGGATGCCGAGATTACGGTTGCCGGTGAAAAAGCACAGGAAGCACTGAGCCAGCCGATGAGCAGAGAGCGGATTGAAAAGCAGCTGCGCAAGACGGGAAATACGGAATTTGAATTTTCCTTTTTAAAGGTCGAGATCGGAGAAAAAGTATTTCTTCCAATGCAGAGTCTGAACGAACTTCGAAGGGAAGCACTGGAGACACTGGAAAAAGTGCTCTGTGAGAAATACAGAAGAAGTGGTGAAGTGAAAGATCCGGAAGAAGATAAGACAGAGCTTTCAATGGAAGAAGAGGTACTTTCCGGATGGACGGCATCGGTAAGAACCGCAGAACAGATGGAAGTGATTCTGGAAGAAGAAGCAATCGGAAGAATCTATGTGGATTGTACCATGTTCCCTCGCATCTGGGAGAAGGACAGCTATGTGGAGTGGATTACAAAAGTACATGCAGCAGGGAAAGAAATTTATCTGGTCATGCCGTATATTTTCCGGGAAAGAACCCGAAAACAGTATGAAGCTGCATATAACCGGATATTTGGAGCCGGATGGGACGGCATTCTGATCGCCAATTATGAAAGTTTTGCGTTTCTGAAAGAGCATGGTTATACCGGAAGGATTATGACCGATTACAATCTGTATGAATTTAATCAGGAAAGCAGGAAATTCTGGAAGGAAAAGGGAGTTTTTGAATTTACAGCGCCCGTGGAACTGACAGAAAGAGAACTCCAGGATCTCCGGGTAAAGGATGGAGAAGTGATCGTATATGGTTATCTTCCGATGATGATATCTGCAGGATGTATTCAGAAAACGACCAGAGGATGTCTGAAAAAATCCGGACAGACGACAATAACTGACAGATATCGTAATCCATTTGTGGTAAAAAATGAATGTGATTATTGTTATAATATCCTTTACAATTATGTGCCATTATATCTGGGAGACCGGATGGAAGAGGTATATCAGATCGGTCCTGGGCGGATCCGACTGATGTTTACTACTGAAAGGCAGCAGGAGGTAAGGCAGATTTTAAGTGCGTATTTTGAAGGAAAAGAGCTTCCGGAGGGAACGTACACCAGGGGACACTGGAAAAGAGGAATAAAGTAGGTGGAATTTTGATCAATATAATTGTAGAGCTGTCAAAATATCTGATGATAGCCCTGATGCTGGTCTATACATTTGAATGTTTTGCAGTATTTAATTACACAGATGAGTATACACAGAGAAGTATTTTCAGAAAGCAGAATGTGCTGATGTTTCTGCTTCATATGATTGCATTTCTGGTGATGTATCTGCAGACAAATGAAACAAAAATGATCGGATTTTACGGGATGCAGGTGGTACTGTTTCTGGCGATCATTTTGCTGTATACAATAATTTACCCGCGGGTGTCGCGACTGGTTGTAAATAATATGTGTATGCTGATGGCAATCGGCTTTATTATGATCACCAGACTTTCGTATTCGCTTGCGGTAAAGCAGTTTCTCATTGTCAGTGCATCTGTAGCGATAAGTCTTGTGATCCCGGTCATCATCCGAAAGGTAAAAGCTCTGTCGGAATGGAAAATATTCTATGCAATTGCAGGTGTTGTAATGCTTGGGGTCGTTATCATTGTAGGACGTGTGACTGGAGGAGCGATGCTGAATGTTGCAATCGGAGGTTTTACCCTTCAGCCATCTGAGCTTGTGAAGATCATTTTTGTATTTTTCGTTGCGGCGAGTCTGAAGGATGATACTTCATTTAAGAATATTGTGATCACAACGGCAGTGGCAGCAATGCATGTGCTGATCTTGGTTGTATCAAAAGACCTTGGTGCGGCGCTGATCATTTTTGCTGTATATCTGGTGATGCTCTATGTGGCAAGCAGACAGCCACTTTATGTACTTGTCGGACTGATTGCAGGAAGTGGGGCATCAGTTGTGGCATATAAATTATTTAACCACGTCCGTGTGCGTGTACTGGTATGGAAGGATCCATTTACCGTTTACAATGAAGGTGGTTATCAGGTGGCACAATCCTTGATGGCGATCGGCACAGGAAGCTGGTTTGGAATGGGACTTTTTCAAGGGGCGGCAGATCAGATACCTGTTGCAGAGTCAGATTTCATTTTTTCGGCAATTGCGGAGGAAATGGGACTGATTTTTGCACTTGGTCTGATCCTGGTATGTGTCAGTGTTTATATGATGTTTCTGAATATTGCGATGCAGCTTCGGGACAGCTTTTATAAACTGGTGGCACTGGGACTTGGAACCTGTTATATTTTTCAGATATTCCTGACGATCGGAGGTGTGACAAAGTTCATTCCGTCTACCGGAGTGACACTTCCGCTGGTAAGCTACGGTGGAACCTCCGTCCTCAGTACGATCATTATGTTTGCGATCATTCAGGGACTGTATGTATTAAGAGAAGACGAGGAAGAAGACATTGAAAGAAAAAAATTACAGAGAAGACGAACTTCCAGATCTGGATCAGCAGCTGGAGAGCCTGCCAGACGAGAGCGGATATCACGACCAAAAGAAGAAGGCAGAAGGGAAAAGCCGCAGCAGACGAACGGATGGCGAACCGAAGAAAAAGGCCGAACGCAGCCGCCTAAAAAACGGACAGCGGCGTCCGAAAGAAACACAGGCAGAAAGAAGCGGAGCCAGTAAGAAAAAAGAGAAGCAGATGACCAATAAAGAACTGACGAGAGTTACTTATATTTTTGTAACACTGTTTTTGGTACTGATGGGATATCTGGTTTATTTTAATGTGGTAAAAAGTAAAGAGGTTGTCAACAGCACGTACAATATCCGTCAGGATCTTCTTGCGGACCGTGTGCTGCGTGGCAGTATTACAGATAAAAATGGAGAAGTGCTTGCACAGACTGTGACAAATGACGATGGATCGGAAACACGGGAATATCCGGAAGGAGAAGTGTTTGCACATGTTGTCGGATATGCCGCAAAAGGAAAATCCGGACTGGAATCCTCACAGAATTTCAATCTTCTGACTTCAAATGCCTTTTTCCTGGAAAAGCTGGCGAATGAATTTAAAGACCAGAAGAATACGGGAGATACGGTGGTCACAACCTTGGATGCGAACCTGCAGAATGCAGCATATAATGCACTGGGAGATAACAAAGGTGCAGTTGTCGTGATGGAGCCAAGTACAGGGAAGATCCTGGCAATGGTATCGAAGCCGTCTTTTGATCCGAATAATGTTTCGGAAAACTGGGATGCACTGAACAATGACGAGAACAGTTCGCTTCTTAACAGGGCTACACTTGGACAGTATACACCGGGGTCGACATTCAAGCTGGTGACAACACTTGCTTTTATGCGGCAGAATCCAGATTATAACAATTATTCGTTTGAATGTAACGGAGAATTCTCACAGAATGGGGCAACGATCCACTGCTATAACAGCACTGCCCATGGAGAAGAGAATCTGACGGATTCGGTTGCAAATTCCTGCAATTCTTCGTTTTCAAATATCGGGCTGCAGCTGGATAAGGCAGAATGGAGAAAGACTGCCAAACAGATGCTGTTTAACAGCAAGCTTCCGGGTGATGTGAAATATAATGAAAGCAGTTTCCGCCTGAAAACAGATGCAGGAGATGCAGATACGATGATGACTGCAATTGGTCAGGGAAAGACACAGGTCAGTCCGTACCATATGGCGATGCTCGTTTCGGCGATCGCAAATGGTGGAAAGCTGATGAAGCCGTATTTGGTGGACAAGATTACAAATTATGCAGGCACAACGGTGAAAAAATATATGCCGGAAAGCTACAAAGAGCTGATGACATCATCTGAAGCTGCACAGCTTACGGAATACATGAAGGCGGTTGTGGATTATGGTACCGGAGCTGCGCTTTCAGGTGCGTCTTATACAGTGGCAGGAAAAACCGGAACTGCTGAGGTCAGTGAAGATGGAAATACAGTACATTCCTGGTTTGTCGGATTTTCCAATATGGATAATCCGGAGCTGGCGATCAGCGTCTGTGTCGAGGATGCGGATACGGCGACCATTACTGGTGTCAGTGTCGCAAAGCAGGTGTTTGATTCTTACTATAATAATTAAAGGTCGGGGAGACAGCGCACATGAGGTTTTACAAAAATCTTTATGTCAGTGAGAGCATGGCAAAAAAGAAAGAAAAAGTGATTGCAAAACTGAATAAAAAAAAATATCCGTTGAATACTTATGTGATCGCACTGATCGAAGAAGGGGAAAATCAGCTGGAATTTTATTCGATGTTGATGTTCCGCCAGGGAAGTGTGATCGATGATGATATTTTCGCAGTTGGTCTTGCAAGCGGATATGATGATGCGCTGTATCTGGTAGAAGAGATCGCGAAGGAAGTTTATGAAAAAACAGGGGATCTGGATATCCGGTCCTACATCAGAGAGCGGGAGAGGGAAGAAGCATGATTCTACATATCATTGGATTGATTTTGAAGATTATCGGGATTCTTCTTCTGGTGATTCTTGGAATCCTGCTACTTGTGATCGGTGTCCTTCTCTTTGTACCGCTGAGGTATGAACTGCGTGCCGAGTTTCCGGGGAAGCTGGAAGATGCAGAGGGGAATCTTAAGATTTCATGGCTGCTTCATCTGATTGCAGGAAGAGTGGAGTATCGGAACGGCGATGTGAAATGGCAGGGGCGGATTGCCTGGAAGAAGTTGGGAGATGTTCTGGAAGCGGAAGATAAACCGGTGAGAAAGAAGGAGAAAAAGCCGGATGGCGGAAAAAAAGCCGGTGCGGAGAAGGCCAGTGAGAGAACGGCAGAAAGAAATGATGCGGCAGATGTAAAGAAGCCGCAGACGCTGCCGGAAAAGAGAGCCGAAAGCGGAACGTATGCAAAGCCAGAGCATACGGACGTGAAAGATGAGAAGTCCAAAACAGAAACACAGGGAAGTCCTGACACGAAGGTGAAAACATTTTCAGAAAAAAAAGAAGAGAATGCTACACCGGAAAAGGAAAGTGAATCCAGAGAAAAAAAGGATGTTCATGGCGAGAGAGGATTCGGAAAGGCTCACAAAACTCCACGAAAGCGGAAGAAACCAGTCAAAGCATTTGGAAAACTGATCCGAAAGCTCAGTCAGAAGCTTCGTGAGATCCTGGAAAAGATCAAATGTACATGGAAGAATTTATGTGATAAAATAAAAAATATCGCAGATAAAAAAGATAAAATTCTGGAGTTCCTGGAACAGGAAAATCATAAAGCAGCTTTTGCACGTGGCAAAAAGGAACTGGTCTGGGTGAAGCGTTTTCTGAAGCCGAAAAAGCTTCGCGTAAAACTGCATTTCGGTTTTGAAGATCCTTACCATACCGGACAGGTACTGGCACTTTGTGGAATGTTTTATGCATTTATCGGAGAAAATATGGATCTGGAACTGGATTTTGAAAAGCGGGTACTGGAAGGTTCCGTTTATGTAAAAGGAAGACTAAGAACAGTTCATATGGCAGTATTTGCAGCAAAGATGCTGCTGGATAAGAATATCCGCAGCACTTACCATGATATCAGGGAGTTTAAATGGTAAAGCATTTGATAGAAAATAACAGGAGGAATCGAAAAAATGGCAGTAGATAATCAGTTTAAAGAGACAGTAGATGCATTGTTTAAGGGGATGAACGGTGTGGTATCATCCAAAACCGTTGTAGGAGATGCAATCCACATCGGAGATACGATCATTCTTCCGCTTGTTGATGTATCTTTTGCAATCGGAGCAGGGGCATTTCATGCGGACAAAAAGGACAGAGGAGCCGGCGGACTCGGCGGAAAGATGATCCCGAGTGCGGTGCTTGTGATCCAGAACGGAACAACCAGACTGGTCAACATCAAGAATCAGGATACCATGACCAAGATCCTGGATATGGTCCCGGATGTGATCGACCGTTTTAAATCCCCATCTGAGGATAAAATGACCGAAGAGGATGTGGCAGATCTGTTAAATGAAGCAGATTCTCCGGAAAATCAGGAATAGACGTAGGTTTCTGGCATATATTTATTGTAAAAGAGGAAAAAGCAGGAACGAAGATGAAACGGGTATTTGGTTTTGCACTGTTTTTTGTGGCACTTGGTATGGTGATCATGATGTTCATTCCGAGCATATTTATCGGAATTCTGATCGTTCTGCTGTGCCTCCTTGTCGGATATCAGCTTTTTTGCTGTTGATTTTGAAAAAATATGAGAACCTGCAGGGGAAACCCTGAAAAAAGCCTTGCGTATGCAGGGCTTTTGTGATACAATGCTAACGTTGCAAAAAAACACGTGTGTGGTTTATCCCGGTGGTGCCAAAGCTGACAAGCATGGTTCGCGGACATAAGCACACGGAAGTAAAAAACCAATGGAGGAAAGAAACATGAGCGTTATTTCAATGAAACAACTTTTAGAAGCAGGTGTTCATTTCGGACATCAGACAAGAAGATGGAACCCTAAGATGGCAGAGTACATCTACACAGAAAGAAATGGTATCTACATCATCGACCTTCAGAAATCTGTAGGAAAAGTAGATGAAGCTTACCAGGCAGTATCTGACATCGCAGCAGAAGGTGGAAAGATCCTTTTCGTAGGAACAAAGAAACAGGCTCAGGACGCTATCAAGACAGAAGCAGAACGTTGCGGAATGTACTATGTTAACGAAAGATGGCTTGGAGGAATGCTTACAAACTTCAAGACAATCCAGAGCAGAATCGCTCGTCTGAAAGAAATCGAAGCTATGTCAGAAGACGGAACATTCGATGTACTGCCGAAGAAAGAAGTTATCGAAATCAAGAAAGAATGGGAAAAGCTTGAAAAGAACCTTGGCGGAATCAAAGAAATGAAGAGAATCCCGGATGCTATCTTTGTAGTAGATCCTAAGAAAGAAAGAATCTGTGTTCAGGAAGCTCACACACTTGGAATCCCGCTGATCGGTATTGCTGATACAAACTGTGATCCGGAAGAACTTGATTATGTAATTCCAGGAAACGATGATGCTATCAGAGCTGTAAAACTTATCGTATCTAAGATGGCTGATGCTGTAATCGAAGCAAACCAGGGCGAAGCAGAAGAAGTTTACGAAGGCGAAGACGTAGAAACAGCTGAAGAAACAACAGAAGAATAATTCGAACAATCCAAAAGATCATATTGAAAGATGGAGGAAAAAATCATGGCAATCACAGCAAGCATGGTAAAAGAATTAAGAGAAATGACAGGCGCTGGTATGATGGACTGCAAAAAAGCTCTGAACGAATCTAACGGAGATATGGATGCAGCAATCGAATACCTCAGAAAGAACGGCGAAGCTAAGGCTGTTAAGAAAGCCGGACGTATCGCAGCTGAAGGTATTGTTATGGCAGACGTTAAAGAAGATAAGACAGCAGCTATCGTAGAAGTTAACTCTGAGACAGACTTCGTTGCTAAGAACGCTGATTTCCAGGCATTCGTAAAAGCAGTTGTTAATCAGGCACTTACTACAAAAGCTACAGATATGGAAGGATTCATGGCTGAAGCTTGGAACGAAGATGCTTCTAAGACAGTTAACGATGCACTTACAGAAAAGATTTCTGTAATCGGAGAAAAGCTCAGCATCAGAAGATTCGAAAAGATCGTTACAGATGGTTGTGTAGTATCTTACATCCACGGTGGCGGACGTATCGGTGTTCTTGTAGAAGCTGATACAGCAGTTGTTAACGACGCTGTTAAAGAAGCTCTGAAAAACGTAGCTATGCAGGTAGCAGCTTTAAATGCTAAGTATGTAAGCCAGGCAGACGTAGATGCTGATTACATCGCACATGAGAAAGAAATTCTTCTTGCTCAGATCATGAACGACCCGAAAGAATCTCAGAAACCGGAAAAGGTTATCCAGGGAATGATTTCCGGACGTATCAACAAAGAGATGAAGGAAATCTGTCTGTTAGATCAGGTATATGTAAAAGCTGAAGATGGAAAACAGTCTGTAGCTAAATACCTTGACGAAGTTGGAAAAGCTAACGGAACAACTATCACTCTGAAGAAATTCGTTCGTTTTGAGACAGGTGAAGGTCTTGAAAAGAAAAATGAAGATTTTGCAGCTGAAGTTGCAGCTCAGATGAACGCATAATCTTACAGTTCGCATAAGAATTTGAACCGTATCATTATCATGTAAATCAACGAAAAACCTTGAATTTCCTATGAAAATGGGATGATTCAAGGTTTTTTTGCGTATTGGGGAATAAATTTTGACTTATCGTAAATTATCGCTATTTATGCATGGAATTGGGTAAAAGTTGGGGAGTGAGTTGGGGAATTTCAATTCCCCAACTGTCGTATGAAACTTCGCCTCATTCTTCTGAAATAAGTAGGCGAAGATTGCCTGTTTTATTTTGTTGGGGAGTAGTGTAATTACCCAATATTTACCCAACTTTTAACGTATGATAGCGTAAGATTCCCCAACTTTTCATAAACTATCGTGGAAATATTTTCCGATTGATGAAAGGAGAAATGGAGAATATAATAAAAAGAAAAATATTTTCATATGAAAGGAATGAAAGAATGAATAATATATTGATTGGTAATGGATTTGATATCGAAATAGGTGGAGTAAAAGAATGTAGTAATGCGGCTATCATTGAAAGAGTTCATAAAAATATTGAAAAAAAGACTACAAATACCATATTAAAGATATAACGGCTAGTGAGTTAAAGGACGTTATTGAGGGAATAGAAGGAGTTATATTGAAGGACATATTGTCTGGAAAATATAATTCACACTGTGAAACAGAAGAGGAAAGAAGTAATTTAAAAAGATTTGTGGATAATTATGATCCATCTCAGTCGATTGGTATGGAAGATTATTTTTTAATATTGCGGTTATTTCATAAAAAATATGGGGATAGCGAGGAGATGATTCATGCTACAGCAGTTGGTCTGGAAAAATTGTTTTTAGATGCAATTTTTAATGAAGGAGAACTTCAAAAATTGTATATGAATTTATCTGATGAGCGAAAATTGGAATTGCAAAATAGTTTAAATAAATTTGATAATATTTATACAATCAATTATGACTGGAATATTGAAAAAATAACAAATACAAAAGTAAAACATCTTCATGGACAGTTCGATCAGCTTAATCAACAATTTAGAAAAGACACTGCATTGAGTAAGTATGCAAAGATGACTGGGATTGATTATACTGCAAGAGAAGAAGATTTGTATCTGTTTTGTAATGCAATTATGGGATTTAGCGGTAGATTGAAAGAACGGCAGATAAAAATTTTTTCAGGTTTAGAAAACAATGATGAATATTATTACAATGAATTTAAAAATCTAAAAGGAACAATGTCTTTGGCTGGAATGTCACCGAATAATGATGGTCATATTATGAGATTAATTTTTGAAAATAAGAATATTGATAGCGTGATTTTCTATTATCACTCTGAAAAAGATAAAAAAGCTGCGGAAGATTCATATGGAATGAAAGGAATAATTTGCAGACCAGTGTCTGAGATTTGGTAAAAAATAATTTTAATATATATTGTTACATAGCCGATTGATTCAAATTGAAAGTCAGTCGGCTTTTTTCATGCTCATTTTTATACATAGCCAGTTTCGTAAAACAGATTGGCTATTAAATTTTTCAAGGAAGGAGGAAATCATATGACAAAATGTAAAGTAATCGCCCTTGCAAATCAGAAGGGAGGAACAGCCAAGACCACAACAACATTAAATCTGGGAATAGGTCTTGCACATCAGGGACGAAAAGTATTATTGGTCGATGCTGATCCACAGGGAGATTTAACAACTGCATTGGGTTGGATAAATGCAGATAGTCTTCCGATTACATTGGAAACACAAATGAAGAAGATATTACAAGACGAACCGTTTGTGTATAATGAAGGCATTTTGCACCATGAAGAAGGAGTAGACATTATTCCAACCAATATCGAGCTATCGGGCATGGAAATCTCACTAGTAAATGCCATGAGCAGAGAGCAGACTTTAAAGCTGTATCTGTCAGATTTGAAAAAGGATTATGATTATATCCTGATTGATTGTATGCCTAGTTTGGGAATGTTGACTATCAATGCATTAGCTGCCGCAGACAGTGTAATTGTTCCAGTTCAGGCTCATTATCTTCCATTAAAGGGTATGACGCAGTTAATGAAAACAATCGGTAAGGTACAAAGACAGCTAAATCCTAATCTGAAGATTGATGGAGTATTGCTGACACTTGCAGATATGAGGACAAAACTGGCAAGGACAACAGAGGATAGCCTTCGAGAAAATTACGGGAAACATATCCGAATTTTCAAAACGGTTATTCCGGTGGCTATCACAGCGGCAGAAAGCAGTGCAGCAGGACAGAGCATTTATGAGTATGACAAGAATGGAACTGTTGCAAAGGCGTATGCAGAATTTACGAGGGAGGTGATTCAGTGTGGCGAAAAGCAAAGAAATAAACATGAATCTTCCCTCAGCCGATGACCTTTTTACCACGCAGGAAGAAAGAGACCAGAAGAATCAGGAGCATGTGAAAAATATTTCTGTTTATGACATCAGTGATTTTCCGAATCATCCATTTAAAGTAAAAATGGATGACAAAATGGTGGAGACCATTGAAAGTATTCGAGAACATGGTGTATTGGTTCCTGCTCTTGTCAGAGAGAAGCCAACAGGTGGGTATGAAATGATTTCTGGACACCGTAGAAAAATGGCAAGTGAACTGGCAGGGTTAGAAAATATACCTTGTATTGTAAGAAATCTCAGTGATGACGAAGCAGTTATTGTCATGGTTGACAGCAATCTTCAAAGGGAAGAAATATTACCATCAGAAAAAGCATTTGCTTACAAAATGAAGTTAGATGTCATGAAAAGACAGGGACAAAGAACTGATTTAACTTTGTCGCCACTGGCGACAAAGTTGAAAGGGAAACGTTCTGATGAATTATTGGGTGAGGAGGTTGGAGAAAGTAAAGACCAAATCAGAAGATATATTCGATTAACCTACTTAATACCGGAAATTCTTGATATGGTCGATAACAAGAAAATTGCCATGCGTCCGGCGGTGGAGCTGTCTTATTTGCCAAAAGAAGAACAGGAGATATTGTACGATACCATGGAATCGGAAGATTGCACTCCAAGTCATGCACAGGCAATCAAAATCCGCAAATTTTCAGCAGAGGGCAGATTGAATGAAGATGTTTTGTTGTCGATTATGGCAGAGGAAAAGCCAAATCAGGTAGAGCAATGGAAAATCCCTAAGAACCGACTGAAGAAATATTTTCCATCGGGGACTTCACAACAAAAAATGGAAGAAACCATTATCAAAGCACTGGAATTATATCGGAAACGGGAAAAAAGCAGGGAACGATAGGCGTTTTGACACCAAGGGAGAAGTCTATCCGTTGGCGGTCAATGAGAAATCAGTCTTTTTCTGTTTCCCCTCCCCACACCCTACCCCTTTGGTTTACCAGCAGATTACCAGCCGAAAAGACAATAAGGAGCCGGGAACATCTTCTCTTTCGGCAGGTCAGAGATTCCACACCCTGCATGACAGCAGGGAGCAAACAACATAAAGTAACAGCAGGCGTTCCAGAGTGACGTCTTTTTTTGATTGAAAAGAAAGGAATTGTAGAAAATGAAGAAGATATGGAAACGAGTGTGTACAGGGATTCTTGCCCTGACCACGATTTTAACTGCATTACCGATCACATCGGTTCAAGCAGCGGAAACACAGTATTGGACAGAATCCGCAGAGAGAGTTGGACATGTAGAACATTTGATGAATGACGGAACAATTAAAAGCACTTTCAACGAAGGACACATGCGAGTAGAGGGTGAAACTGCCTATTGTGTAGATATTAACACCGGATTCAAAAATGGATATAAGACCAGGCATGATGCAAGTGCCAGTATGAGTGCGGATCAGATTGAAGATGTGGCATTATCGCTTGAGTATATGAAACAGTATGCAGTCAGTCACAGTAACCTGAGTGCAAATCAGGCATATCTTTTAGAACAGTGCCTTGTGTGGCAGCGTTTAAGTGAGCATTTAGGCTGGCAGTGCGATAATGTCCGGGCAGTCTATTCCGAGATTTCACAGGATATTCAGAATGAGGTGTATGCAGGAGCAAAATCATTTGTGAAGGCAAATAAGGGACGATATAAATGTGGCGGTTACATTTACACCGGAGAAGGACAGGATATCGGACAGTTTTGGGCAGAACTGAATGTCGGAAATGCGAAAGTAAAGAAGACAACCGCCAATGAGATTGTCACAAATGGAAATGCGATGTATTCCATTGCGGGAGCAACCTTTGGTATATTCTCAGACCAGAATTGTGGTAATCAGATTGGAACACTTACAACAAACGAAAATGGAGATACAAATGAGGTTGAAGTAACTGCCGGAACTGTTTATATCAAAGAGCTTTCTGCACCGAAGGGATATAAGCTGGATACGACAGTACGCAGTCTGAAAGTTGAAGCCGGAAAAACAGCCGTATTAAATGTTTCAGATATTCCGAAAGTGACAGAAACATTGGTAGACCTGTTCAAGATTGATATGGAGACAGGAAAAGCAACTGCACAGGGAAATGCAGCACTGGCAGGAGCAGAGTTTACCTGGCATTATTATGACGGACTTTATACAAAAGACAACTTACCGGAGAAAGCAACACGTACCTGGGTTACAAAGACGGTAGCAGAAAAAGACAGTGACGGAACCATTCATTATGTGACAAAACTGGCAGATGCCTACAAAGTATCCGGAGATGCATTTTACACTCAGAATGAAAAAAGCGTATTACCACTTGGAACACTGACTGTTGAAGAAACAAAAGCACCAAACGGATATTTACTGGACGGAGCTTATATGCAGGCAGGAGACAGTACAGAACAGATAAAAGGAATGTATCTGACACAGATCACAGAGGACGGAGAACTTGCAGTTCTTTCCGGAAGCAATCAGTATTCCGTATCTGATCAGGTAATCCGAGGTGGGGTGAAGATTCAGAAACGTGATTTAGAGACAAAAGATACCAAAGCACAGGGAAGTGCCACATTAAAAGATACAGCATTTGCAATTATTTCTCTGAACGAGAATCCGGTTCTGGTAGAAGGAAAACTGTACAAGAAGAATGAGACAGTTAAGATGATTCAGACAGGAATTGACGGAATTGCAACAACGACGG
This sequence comes from Coprococcus sp. RTP21204st1_G4_RTP21204_210225, assembly GCF_040915385.1. Classification (NCBI taxonomy): domain Bacteria; kingdom Bacillati; phylum Bacillota; class Clostridia; order Lachnospirales; family Lachnospiraceae; genus Coprococcus; species Coprococcus sp. RTP21204st1_G4_RTP21204_210225. The sequence continues at coordinate 231,400 of NZ_JBCPDP010000004.1, forward strand.
CAGATTTACTTCCGTATGGTAAATACAAAATGGAAGAAACCAAAGCACCGGAAGGTTATCTGACTGACGGGGCAAAAGCGATTGAATTTTCGATTACAGAAAATGGAAAAATCGTGGATTTAACAGACGAAAGTCATTCCATTTACAACCAGATTAAACGTGGAGATCTGGAAGGCGTAAAGATTGGAGCAGGTACACATAAGAGACTTGCGAATGTTCCTTTTAAGATTACGAGTAAAACAACCGGAGAGAGCCATATCGTAGTGACAGATAAAAATGGTCAGTTTTCAACCGCTTCCGATTGGGCGTCTCATAAGAAAAATACAAATGCAGGAAAATCCAGTGAGGACGGTATCTGGTTCGGAACTTCTGAGCCGGACGATAGCAAAGGTGCATTGCTTTATGATACTTATGAGATTGAGGAATTATCTTGTGAATCCAATAAAGGCATGAAGCTGATCCCTGCATTTGAAGTTGTTGTCAGCAGAAATAAAGTGAAAATCGACCTTGGAACACTGACCGATGAGTATGAGAAAGAGATTAGCATTCATACAACCGCAACAGACAAGAAAACGGGCGAAAAGATAATTGTTGCAGGAAAGAAAGTAACGATTGTGGATACAGTTACTCTGGACGGTCTGGAAGAAGGAAGAAAGTACCAGTTAAAAGGCTGGCAGATGCTGAAAGAGGAAAATGCTGAACTGCTCATTGATGGAAAGCGTGTGGAAAGTGATTATACTTTTGTTGCTGACAGCGAGAAAATGAAAGTAGAGATTTCTTATACGTTCGATGCATCAGAACTTGGCGGACAGAATCTGGTTACATTTGAAGAATTATATGACCTGAAGAATCCGGAAGAACCTGTAAAAGTTGCAGAGCATAAGGACATTGACGATGAAGGACAGACGGTCCTGATTACAGAGCGAAAGATTTCGATTCATACCACAGCAACTGATAAGAACGGTAAGAAAGAAATCGAAGCCGGAAAAGATCTGACGATTGTAGATATAGTTACTTTAGATGGATTGGAAATCGGTACAAAGTATAAATTGTCTGGTTGGCAGATGGTTAAGGTAGAAAATGCAAAGCTGATTATTGATGGCAAAGAAGTTACCAATGATTATGAATTTATTGCTGATAAGGAAAACATGGAAGTGCAGGTTGAGTTTACTTTCGACGGCAGCACTCTTGGAGGAAAGCAGCTTGTAACTTTTGAAGAACTGTATGATATGACAAATCCGGAAGAACCGAAAAAGGTAACAGAGCATAAGGATATCAACGATGAAGGACAGACCGTAACCATCAAAGAAGTACCGGAAACACCAACCCCAGAGACACCGGGTACTACTACAAAGACAAGCAATCCTCCAAAAACAGGAGACACCGCAAAAGCAGGATTGTGGCTAGCCATTGCTGCATTGTCTGCAATGGGCGTTGGTGGGGTGGCTATCCATGCAAGAAAAAAGAAGAAAGCACCACTGGCGATTGAAGAAAAGAAAGAAGAAAGCGAGGACGAATAAGGATTACAGGGTGGTGAAATACCACCCTCTTACATAGCGAAACAGGCAAGGAGGACAAAAGAATGGTAGTGAACCAGAAAGCGGTAAAAGTTATCAATAAGATATTTGAAGCAGGAATTACAGAGGAAAAAGATATTTCTGCAATGACCTTGGACGAGATTTTGGAAATTCAAGGGATTACGGTTGCAGAGATTGGAATGATCAATGATTTGCAGAAAGCAATCAAAGCCAATAAAGTGATTACTTTTTTGGGAGGTGGAGCAGTATGAGATATGACGTTATGAATGAGTATTATACGGAAATCCGTTTGTTTGGAAAACCTGCATTATTTAACGATATGCGTTTGGATCAGGAGACAGTTCCGAAAGGGTTATATTTATATGAAGTCAGATATGATGATGAAACGTGGGAACCAGTCCAGATTGCAAAAGGCATTTTAGCGAATCATTTGGGTTCGGTTCTTACACGCGAACGGTTAAAAATACCAGCGAATGGTTATCTTGACCTGGAAGCGAAAACGGACTGGAAATATAAAGATAAGGGGTGCCGGACAGTGCAGGAGTTTTTAGAAAAATATCCAATCAGACAAAAAGAAAGAGAACGATAGGAGGAAGGTACGTGGTAAAGAAATTTGATGTCATTACAAAACTGTATGAGGAAGCAACGCAGGAAGTGACAGAGTCACCGGAAAAGTGGATAGCCTTTCTTCAGTCAGCCAGTAAAAATTACCGATTGCCATTTGATGAACAGCTTTTGATTCATGTGCAGCGTCCAGAAGCAACCGCAGTACTTCCTATGGAAAAATGGAATGAAAAGTTTGGACGGTGGGTAAAACGGGATTCTAAAGGAATTGCTGTATTTGATAAGAGTTCCGATAGATTAAAGTTAAAATATTATTTTGATGTATCCGATACCAGAGAAGGAAAGTATAAGCGTCTGGTGCGTCCGGTCTCTTTGTGGAGTGTGGCAGAAGAACAACAGGAACCAGTAAAAGAAGCCTTGGTAAATACATTTGGCGTGACGGACGGAGACAGAAAAGAGTTTGCGATGGTGATTCTGGAAGCGTCTCTGAATATTGCAGAGGATAACATTGGAGATTATCTTCCGGATATCCTACTTGCGACAAAGGATAGTCCGTTAGAAGAAATTGATGAGTTTAATATCCGGTTGAAAATGAAACAACTGCTTGCAAACAGCATTTCTTATATGCTTTTTTTGCGTTGTGGAATTGAACCGGACATTTATCTGGAGACAAGGGACTTTCAAAATATTCGGGACTTTCATACAAAGGAGTTAGTCAATCTCTTTGGCGTGGCTGCGAGTGATATGTCAGAAATGGCATTAGGAGAAGTTGCGGACACAATACGAAAGTTAAAGATACAGGAACGGAAGCAACGCACATTTGTTGAACAGAAAACAACAGATTATAATGTGGATAACAAACAGGAAATCGCAACAGAAAGGGGACAGGACAATGGCAGCAATCACATACAGCAGACAGGGAGATTATCTCCTGCCGAATCTTACAATTCCAGAGGAAGAGGAAGTTCACCTTGGGAAGTACGCATATCTCCGAAATCAATATCTGATGAAGAATCGGTACGGAATGTATCTGAACCTTCTGACAGCAGGAACCTTGAATCAGCATCTGCTTCAGACGGAGGAAGAAGCACAGATGAGAATGGAAACACTTATCCAGCAGATGGCAGAGAAAGAGGGAGTGACGGAGGAATTGAAAGCCAGAGATCAGATGGAGTGGATCGGGCGAATGAACAATATCCGGCAGAGAGCACAGGAAATCGTGAGGAACGAAATTCTGGAGAATTAAAATGGCATGACAGGAGCAGTGAAGATCATGAAATCGCATTTTTATCAAATGACGAAATCATCAAATCACTGCTCCTTTTTGCACCACACTTAAAAGCAACCAATGCGGAAATAAGTGATTTTTATGAGAGCCATGAGGAACGAAAAGCCCAGATGGAATATGTGAAATCACTTTTTCCAACGGGCGTGACAGAGTATACACTGGAAAATGGCGATGCAGTAGGATTCGATAAGTATGAAAATGTGCTGCATATATGGCGAGGAACATATGAGAATCGAATAGAGCAGGGATATTATGACTGGCATGTAATTGCGGGGTATTATGACGGAATGCGTGTCCTGGGCGAATTGAAGGATAGTAGAGAAACACTTTTGAGTGTTGATGGACAGCTTCAGTTAATTGATGACAGAGCGGTAGAAGATGTTTCTACTTTTTCTTTTACGCAGGAAATTATTGACCGAGCACTTCAAAGTGGTTCAAGCTTTTCACAAGGGAAGTATCGTATTTACTGTTATTTTAAACAGGGACACAGTATGGAAGATACGGTGAAGTTCCTGAAAAATGAATATGGAGTCGGGGGAAGGTCTTCCATCTTGACTGGAACTGGTATCGGTGAAGAACATGATGGAAAAGGACTGAAACTGCACCGGGGATATGGGGAAGATTCTCCTAAAATACTGCTGAAATGGAATGCGGTTGCAAAAAGGATTGGAGAATTGATTGACGTAGGAAGGTATCTTTCCAAGCGTGAACTGGAAGGAATCCCTGACTATGAGAGAAGAGTGCTTGCAGGGGAAATCTATCATTTCTATTATAACTGTCCAGAGAATGTTATGCGTCCGTATCCGGCAGGAACGGATTATTATGAAGCGGTAAAATTACTGCTTCCACAGTTGGAAGAACCTGAACGGGTAACAGAATTAGTTTCACAGATGTCTGAGGTTTTGGCGGATACTGCTGATTTTGATACAAGATATGCTGATATGCAAAAGGCGTATCAAGATATTTTGGATTATCAGCATGGAAGATATAGTCTTACCACACCGATTATAGACGAAAATATAATAGGAACAGAATCCCATCCGTTTGTTACCCAAGTGGAACATCCAACACGTTCAAATGAAGTGGTGACAGAATCGGGAAATGGTCTGGAAGATTATGATATTTCTGTAGATTCTGTTGTTACGATAGGAATGAAAGATTATGAGATTGAGTTCCTGTCAGAAGAAAGAGTGGTGCTTCGGGATCAACAGTATCCGATTTTTACCGAAGAACTATCCAGAGAAGAATTTGACCGTAAGATACGTGAGAATCCGGCAAATGACCATTTGAAACTCAAACGGCCATTGCCGGAATTACCAGCCGAAGAAGAAAAAGAGGCACAGCCGACAGACGTTCCGGCAGAAGAGATAGAGACTGAGCTGAGTATTCCAGAGCAGAATTATCAGTTTGTGATGAAGCTGGCAGGAGAGGTTTTACGGGGAGAAGTAGATTCCAAAACCTTTGAAGCAGGGGCAGGATTCATGCCCCTTACGATTGAGCAGATTGGTGATAACTATATTGCAATTTCTCATTACTATGAGCAAAACGGAGATGCCATGGCAGATCCGGATATGGAATTTGCTTATGATAATGACAGGAAAACGCTTCAGGCAAGAACTTATCAGCAGGACGCATTACAAAGATACGATGAAGTTTATGGCGATGACGGATATAATGAGGAGCTGGAAGAAGAACTGAATCTATTTGCACATGAGTGGTTCCAGACAATCGAGAAACAGGGATATGTTCCGGTACAGGAAGCAGCAGAATTGGAAGCAGGCGAATTACCAGCCGAAGAAGAAAATACTTTGGAATTAGCCCCTTCCTGGGAACAGGGCGAACCTGCAAAGAAAGCGCAGAGCTACGATTTGTATCCGGAAGTTTCCGGGCAGAACAGACATCAGTATCAGATTATGGAGGAAGTGCCGGAGTATGGCTCAGCCAAAGAAAAGTTCAGGGCAAATATTGCAGCGATTCAACTTCTGAAGAAATGTGAAAACGAACATCGTTATGCAACACCGGAAGAACAGGAAATACTGGCAAAATATGTTGGTTGGGGCGGTCTTTCAGATGCATTTGATCCAAAGAAATCCGCATGGGCAGCCGAGTATCTGGAATTGCAGACTGTATTAAGTGAAGAAGAATACGAATCTGCAAGAGAATCAACGCTGACAGCGTTCTATACTCCGCCGATTGTAATCAAGAGTATGTATCAGGCACTGGAAAACATGGGACTAAAGAGTGGAAATATTCTGGAACCAAGTTGTGGTGTCGGTAACTTTATCGGTATGAAACCAGAATCTCTTTCGGACTGTAAGATGTATGGTGTGGAATTGGATTCTGTTTCAGGAAGAATTGCTGCACAACTTTATCAGAAATCCAAGATAGCGGTTGAGGGTTATGAGAAAGTAAATCTTCCAGACAGTTTTTTCGATGTTGCAATCGGCAATGTACCGTTTGGGGAGTTTAAAGTATTTGACAGCAGATATGACAGGTACAATTTCTTCATTCACGATTATTTCTTTGCGAAAACATTGGACAAGGTAAGACCGGGCGGTGTGATTGCATTTATTACTTCATCAGGAACCATGGATAAGAAGAATCCATATGTCAGAAGATACCTGGCACAGAGAGCAGAGCTGATCGGTGCAATCCGTCTGCCGAATGATACCTTTACCAAAAACGCAGGAACGAAAGTAACATCGGATATTTTATTCCTTCAGAAGCGTGACCATATGACACTGGAGGAACCGGACTGGGTATATCTGGATTATGATGACAACGGCATTGAACAGAACCGCTATTATGTACAGCACCCGGAAATGATACTGGGAGAAATGGTTATGGAATCCGGTCCGTATGGCATGAGAAGTACTTGCAGACCGTATGAGGGCAGAGAACTGTCAGAACTTCTTTCAGTTGCAGTTGAAGCGTTAAAGGGTACGATTGAAGAAGTAGAAATGGAAGAACTGGTGGAGGAAGAAGACCGTACGATTCCTGCAGATCCATCGGTGAGCAATTATTCTTACACATTGGTAGATGGAAAGATTTACTATCGGGAAAACAGTCGTATGAAGCCGGTAACACTTCCGGTGACTGGAGTAAATCGTGTGAAAGGTATGATTGCAATCCGGGATTGTGCAAGAGAACTGATCCGGTATCAGACAGAAGGATATTCTGATGCAGTAATCGAAGGACAACAGAAGGAATTAAACCGTCTGTATGATCTCTTCCGCAGTAAATACGGACTGTTAAATGATTGTGCCAATATGCGTGTATTTGCAGACGATAATAGTTATCCATTGCTGAGTTCACTGGAGATTCTTGCAGAAGACGGAACACTGGAACGGAAAGCGGATATGTTTTCTAAGCGGACAATCAAAGCACATAAGGTAGTGAACAGTGTGGATACTGCCAGTGAAGCATTGTCAATTTCTCTTGCAGAAAAAGCAAAAGTGGATATGCCTTTCATGGCGAAACTGACCGGGAAAACAGAAGAAGAACTGGAACAGGAGTTGTCCGGCGTTGTTTTTCGTTTACCGGAAAGTGATACAGAGAATCCAAAGTATGTTTCCGAAGACGAATATTTGTCAGGGAATGTAAGAGAGAAGTTGAAAGTGGCAGAACTTGCGGCACAGGCAGATGTAAGGTATCAGGTCAATGTAACTGCTTTGCAAAAAGTACAGCCAAAGGATTTAAGTGCTTCAGAAATCAATATCCGACTGGGGGCAACGTGGCTTCCGGAGAGTGATGTTGAAGATTTTATGTTCCAGTTATTGAATACGCCCAATTATATGCAGTGGAAAATAAAAGTACATTTTTCTAAATATACGGGAGAATGGCAGGTAGAGGGAAGAAGTCTGGATAAGGGGAATGTAAAGGCAAACAATACCTATGGAACAACAAGAGTCAGTGCGTATCGGATTATTGAAGATACCTTGAATCTAAGAGACGTTCGGATTTACGATTATGTGGAGGACGATGACGGAAAGAAAAAAGCTGTTCTAAATAAGAAAGAAACTGCCATAGCACAGGGAAAACAAGATCTGATCAAGCAGGCATTTCAGGATTGGATTTGGAAAGAACCGGAGCGCAGGCAGAGACTTACTGATTATTACAATGAAAATTTCAATGCAATCCGACCAAGGGAATATGATGGAAGTCATCTGAACTTTTATGGAATGAATCCGGAAATCCGGCTACGGGAACATCAGAAAAATGGTGTTGCAAGAATCCTGTACGGCGGGAACACGCTGCTTGCCTATGTAGTTGGAGCAGGAAAGACGTATACGATGGTTGCGGCTGCAATGGAGAGTAAACGACTGGGACTTTGCCATAAGTCTATGATTGTTGTACCGAACCACATCATTGAGCAGTTTGCAGCCGAGTGGCTACAGCTTTATCCGGCAGCAAATTTACTGGTAGCTACCAAGAAAGATTTTGAGACAAAAAACAGAAAACGGTTCTGTGCCAGAATTGCTACCAGTGATGTAGATGCGGTGATTATCGGGCATAGTCAATTCGAGAAAATTCCGCTAAGCATTGAGCGTCAGCAAAAGACAATCCGCAGTCAGATTGAGGAACTTGTGCAGGGAATTACAGAGGAAAAAGCAAGGAATGGAAACAAATTTACAATCAAGCAGTTGGAAAAGACGAAGAAGTCATTGCTTGTGCGACTGGAAAAACTGAATGACCAGAGTAAAAAAGACCAGGTGATCAACTTTGAAGAATTGGGAATTGACCGCTTATTTGTTGATGAAGCGGATGGATACAAGAATTTGTATCTATATACGAAAATGAGAAATGTAGCAGGCATTGCCCAGACAGAAGCGTTGAAGTCCTCTGATATGTTTATGAAATGCCAGTACCTTGACGAACTGACTGGAGGAAAAGGTGTGGTATTCGCTACAGGAACACCAGTCAGCAACAGTATGGTGGAACTATATACCATGCAGAGATACTTGCAGCATCATACATTGGTGGAGCATAACCTACAGCATTTTGACGCATGGGCATCAACTTTCGGAGAAACAGTGACAGCAATCGAGCTTGCCCCGGAAGGGACAGGCTACCGTCTAAAAACGAGATTCGCAAAGTTTTATAATCTTCCGGAGCTTATGCAGATGTTTCGGGAGGTGGCAGATATTCAGACTGCTGACATGTTGAATCTTCCAGTACCGGAAGTAGAGTACCGGGTTGTATCTGTAAAACCAAGTGAAATGCAGCGTGACATGGTTGCAGAACTGGGAGAACGTGCGGAGCGTGTAAGGGATGGAATGGTCAATGCCACTGAAGATAACATGCTGCTGATTACCAATGACGGAAGAAAACTGGCTCTGGATCAGCGAATGATGAATGAATTGTTACCGGATTATCCAGAGAGTAAAGTCAATGCGTGTGTAGAGGAAGTCTATAACTTCTGGGAGCAGGGGCAGGAAAAGAGATTGACGCAGTTGGTATTTTGTGATTTATCTACCCCGAAAACAGATGGAAGTTTCAGTGTTTATAACGATGTAAGGGATAAGTTGATTGCCAAAGGGATTCCGCCGGAGGAGATTGCATTTATTCATGATGCTAATACCGAAGTACGAAAAAAAGAATTATTTTCAAAAGTAAGAAGAGGTGCTGTCCGTATTTTAATGGGCAGCACTTTTAAAATGGGAGCCGGTACGAATGTGCAGGATTTGATTATTGCAAGCCATGACCTGGACTGTCCATGGCGTCCGAGAGATGTAGGACGGATTTTGCGGACATTCAAAATAAAAAAGAATGTGGAGGTAACAGACAATGGCAAAATCATTATTTGAGGAACTGGGCGGCAAATACGAAAGGCAAGGGGATTATTTGATACCGTGCTTAACTGTACCCGCCGAAGAAGAACAGGCAATAGGCATCTGGGGGCAACGGCATTTAGATTATCTAAAACAGTACCGTAAAGTTACATACACCAATCTTCTTACAAGCGGCAGGCTAAACGCCTACCTTGCCGACATCAACAGACAGGCACAGGAACGCTTTGAAAGGCTCATAGAGGGTATGAAACAGGCACAGGGCATAACGGAACAGCTAAAGGCAGAAAACGCCTTAGAATGGACAGGATGCCTCAATAACATAAGGGCTTGTGCGAGGGAGATTGTGGAAAAGGAAATTATTTTTGCATAAACAGATGATTAGTGGCAGGGGGAAATCCTGCCGCTTTTTCTGCTTTAGTTTGTCAGCTTGACAAATAAAGGGTTAAGGAATATAATTAGATTCAGTATTATACAAGGAGTTAATAAATATGCGGCAAGGTATTCTTAAATAAACTGTCAATTTGATAGTGGGAACAAAAAGTAGCAGTCTCGTTTCACTTTTAATATGGGGCTTAGTTTTTTGTACCCAGTTTAAGAATACTTTTATCATGTAATTTTATATGCCCGAAAACATATAAGTGTTTTGGGGCTATTGGAGTTATTTACCCAGTGATAGGAGTATTTATCACTGGGTATTTTTATGCCCTTTTTTGGGTGTTGATAGGAGGAAAATCACATGAAAATAATTAACTTAGGCATTCTGGCTCACGTTGACGCAGGAAAGACAACATTAACGGAAAGTTTATTGTATACCAGTGGTGCAATTGCAGAACTAGGGAGCGTAGATGAAGGCACAACAAGGACAGATACAATGAATTTGGAGCGTCAAAGGGGAATCACTATCCAGACAGCAGTGACATCTTTTCAGTGGGAGGATGTAAAAGTCAACATTATAGATACGCCAGGCCATATGGATTTTTTGGCGGAAGTATACCGTTCTTTATCCGTATTAGACGGAGCAGTATTATTAGTTTCTGCAAAGGATGGCATACAGGCACAGACCCGTATACTGTTTCATGCACTACAGACAATGAAGATTCCGACAATTTTTTTCATCAATAAAATTGACCAAGAGGGGATTGATTTGCCAATGGTATATCGAGAAATGAAAGCAAAGCTTTCTTCGGAAATTATAGTGAAGCAAAAGGTTGGGCAGCATCCCCATATAAATGTAACGGACAATGACGATATGGAACAGTGGGATGCGGTAATTATGGGAAACGATGAACTATTAGAGAAATATATGTCAGGGAAACCGTTTAAAATGTCAGAACTGGAACAGGAAGAAAACAGGAGATTCCAAAACGGAACGTTATTTCCCGTTTATCACGGAAGCGCTAAAAACAATCTGGGGATTCGGCAGCTTATAGAAGTGATTGCCAGTAAATTTTATTCATCAACGCCTGAAGGTCAATCTGAACTATGCGGGCAGGTTTTTAAGATTGAATATTCAGAGAAAAGGCGGCGTTTTGTTTATGTGCGTATATATAGCGGAACATTGCATTTGAGGGATGTTATTAGAATATCTGAAAAAGAGAAAATAAAAATCACAGAGATGTGTGTTCCGACAAACGGTGAATTATATTCATCCGATACAGCCTGCTCTGGTGATATTGTAATTTTACCAAATGATGTTTTGCAGCTAAACAGTATTTTGGGGAACGGAATACTGTTGCCGCAGAGAAAATTTATTGAAAATCCTCTCCCTATGCTCCAAACAACGATTGCAGTAAAGAAATCTGAACAGCGGGAAATATTGCTTGGGGCACTTACAGAAATTTCAGATGGCGACCCTCTTTTAAAATATTATGTGGATACTACAACGCATGAGATTATACTTTCTTTTTTGGGGAAAGTGCAGATGGAAGTCATTTGTGCCATCCTTGAGGAAAAATATCATGTGGAGGCAGAAATAAAAGAGCCTACTGTTATATATATGGAAAGACCGCTTAGAAAAGCAGAATATACCATCCACATAGAAGTCCCGCCAAATCCTTTCTGGGCTTCTGTCGGGTTGTCCATAGAGCCGCTCCCTATTGGAAGCGGAGTGCAGTATGAAAGCAGAGTTTCACTTGGATATTTAAATCAATCGTTCCAAAATGCGGTTATGGAGGGGGTTCTTTATGGCTGCGAGCAGGGGCTGTATGGATGGAAAGTGACAGACTGTAAAATCTGTTTTGAATATGGATTGTATTATAGTCCTGTAAGTACCCCCGCAGACTTTCGGCTGCTTTCCCCTATCGTATTGGAGCAGGCTTTAAAAAAAGCAGGGACAGAACTATTAGAGCCATATCTCCACTTTGAAATTTATGCACCGCAGGAATATCTCTCACGGGCGTATCATGATGCTCCAAGGTATTGTGCAGATATTGTAAGTACTCAGATAAAGAATGACGAGGTCATTCTGAAAGGAGAAATCCCTGCTAGATGTATTCAAGAATACAGGAACGATTTAACTTATTTCACAAATGGGCAGGGAGTCTGCTTGACAGAGTTAAAAGGATACCAGCCAGCTATTGGTAAATTTATTTGCCAACCCCGCCGCCCGAATAGCCGTATAGATAAGGTTCGGCATATGTTCCACAAGTTAGCTTAACAGCTTGCAAAAGTCATATAAAATGAGATTTGAAAGGATTAGAGACTAATTATGATGAAATGCGAATGGATATTGTGTCCTGTTTGTGGGAACAAAACCCGTAATAAAATTAGGAAGGACACTGTTTTGGAGAATTATCCCCTTTATTGTCCAAAATGCAGACAAGAAAGATTGATTAAAGTTGACAACTTGAAGATAACTGTCATCAAAGAGCCAGACGCTTAAGACGCAGAGCCGATGAAATTGTGGAACAATTCACGAATCATCGGCTCTTTTTGTTTCGTATTTGAAAGAACAAACTCACCAAATAAAAAAAACGATATTCGGGTGGGTTATTTTGTTATACCCTAAATTACCCTCTGAATTTGTTTTTAAATTTGGAGGGATTTTTTTATGTCCTTTTTTCGGGCAGTTATCTATCTGCTCATACGAAGCAAAATTTATCAATACATAGCATATCAGAGAACGGCAGGAAACCAGTTAAAAAAATTTCTGCCTATGCAACGGCACTTCCTGCCTTGAATGTAGAAGTACAATCTCCATACAACAGAATTAATATTTCCCATAGGGGATGTGAAAAAACTCGATTGAGTTTTTTTACATCTCCCTTTTTGTACCTGTTGTGTATAAATGACTGAAATCA